>JANXQR010000657.1 GCA_025353435.1 Acidobacteriota bacterium
AATGCATTCGGATGATGCGCTCTCGACCGGCTTCGCGAATATAGGGGAGCGCCAGAAGTACGGGGGCAATGGCGCGAGCGATTCGACTGCCGATGCCGTTGCCAACCAGGATGTCGAAGACGCCGTATTGGGCTCGAATGGTGAAGGCAACAAGAATCAATAGTGCCAGGATGCAGAGTTGCGCGGGAGGGGTTCTATCGACATAGGCCGAGTCGAAGACATGCGTAACTCTGAACAGCCACGCGCAAATCATGGCCAGCACCACGAGCCCGAGTAGGAACGCGATGCAATCGGCAACGACTGAGCCGATTCCCCTCGAAATTCTCATCAACCAAATGAGCAAGGCAAGCAGCACGAACGTAACGGCTACGAACGGTGGCATGGCTCCAGACAGTGCATGAGCCCCGGCGGGGTCGATCAACCCCTGGAACCTGTACGCAGTGCCGTGGAATCTGCTCAATAGCTCGAAGAATGCTGAAACGGCCGCCGCACACGCCAGGATGCGAGCGGCGGCAATATGGCTCTTTGAAGGACTGGCAATGCAAAACGCAAGGCTTGCACCGCACCCTATCGATGCAATGAGGGGATTTAAGGTCAAGCCGACCCAATCGGCGGACACACCCACGGAGAAAACCCGGAAGATGGAAGCAACCAGCGTGCAGGCGGCAATTATCCCCGCGGCGGACAGGCACGTGATCTGCACCGCGACGTGTCGAAACATCGCCCGGTGACTGGGACTGAAATAATTTGGCTCGGTGGCCTGATTGCCTTCACGCATCACATTAGGAGCCTAACTAAGTTGCAAGGGGAGATCGGTACGTTTATTCAACAAGTGTACCGCTACTTCGCAGATTTGAAAGGGAAATCTTCATTGGATGCAGGCACTTTGAGGGCAAAGTATGTTTCCAAGCTGATACACTCGCGATTGATTCAGGCCTCGTCCCTTCCAATGCCTGATTGGAACTCATGACAACTACCGGTCCCATTTCCACTATCAACGATCTGTTTTCCCGTGTATGCGCGGCGTCCAACCCGAGTGTGGTGCTGTGGCAGGATGCGCTGGGCCGGTGGCAGCCTATTTCGTCCGACCAGATTTATCAGCGAGTACGCGCGTTTGCTCTCGCGATTCGCAAGTGGGGAGCGCAAAAGGGCGATCGAATCGCTCTTGTCAGCGAGAACCGATGGGAGTGGGCTGTCACCGATTTTGCTGTCCTCGCCCTGGGCGCCGTCGATGTGCCGATTTATCCCACGCTGACCGGCGAGCAGATTGCTGTGTTGATCAAGGACGCGGGATGCCGGATCGCTGTGGTGTCCACAAAGCAGCAGTTCGACAAGCTTGCGGCGGTTCGCGATCGAACTTTGCTGGAACACATTGTGATTATGGATGGAGCGGGTGCTCCGCCGGGGGCGGTTCCATTCAGTGAATTGATGGGCAACGCTGACGGCCTCGGAAGTCAGCGGGACGATGAGTTCGACGCCGTTGTGCGCTCGGTGAAACCGGAGGACCTGGCCACACTGATTTACACCTCCGGCACGACTGGTGAGCCCAAGGGCGTGATGCTCAAGCACGGCAACATCGCCACCAATCAAAACTTCGCGGTGCACGAGTTTTCATTCGGCCCAACGGACGCCTGCATTTCGTTTCTGCCCCTTTCGCACATCACGGCGCGTGCTCTGGATTACGTGATGTACGGTTCCGGCGCGCAGATTGCGTACTGCACAAAATTCGATAACCTTCCGCAAGCGATGAAGGAGATCAAGCCAACTGTTTTCGTTGGTGTTCCGCGTGTGTACGAGAAGATCCGTCAGACTGTTGAATCCCGCGCCTCTGAAAGCCCGGTGAAAAAGCGGTTATTGAAGATGGCGGTTGGAATCGGCGCAAAACACGCTGGGGTGATTTACAGCGGCGGGGAGCCAACATCGGGCCCTTGGAAGCTCTGCAAGAAGCTGGTGTTCTCAAAGGTCCACGATGCCTTTGGCGGGCGGGCCCGCGTATTCGTATCCGGCGGTGCTCCGCTTGGAGTGGACACGGCAAAATGGTTCGCATCGGTAGGCATTGCGGTATGGGAGGGTTATGGTCTCACCGAGACATCGCCGGTGATTGCGCTTAACTCGCTCGTGAATCACCGCATGGGGGCGGTGGGCCGGCCGCTGCCTAACGTGGAACTCAAGTTTGCTGATGATGGCGAACTGCTGGTGCGCGGCTCGTCGGTTTTTCCAGGGTACTGGCAGAAGCCGGCGGCCAATGCGGAGTGTTTCGACGCCGAAGGCTATTTTCGCACCGGCGACATTGCGCGCCTTGATGACGAGGGCTTCCTCTACATCACTGATCGCAAGAAGGAACTGCTCAAGACGTCGGGCGGCAAATTGGTGGCACCGCAGCCTATCGAGAACAAACTCAAGACCAATCTGCTGGTGGCGCAGGCTGCGCTGGTGGGCGACAAGCACAAATTCATCTCGGCAATTCTCTCACCCAATTTTGCTGCGCTGGAGGAGTGGGCGCGGCATCATGGAGCTGCCGCCCGAACCCGAGCTGAATTGGTGGCCAACCCGAAGGTCGTTGCGCTTTACGGCGAGATTGTCCGCGAAGTAAATTCGGCTCTGGCCAGCTTCGAAACCATCAAGCGATTTCGCGTGGTTCCTGACGAATGGTCTCAGGACACGGGCGAACTTACGCCCTCAATGAAGCTCAAGCGCCGCGTGATTACGGAGCGCTATTCGGCGGTCGTCTCCGCGCTTTACGCGGACGAAGCAACCGCACATGCCGGATAGGGAATGCACTCTCGGACTGAGTCTCTCGGCTCCACGGTTTATGCCTCGTCCACATGCTGTGCAGGCCGCGGAAAAACGGTGCGCCCCACGCGCCGACGGCAAGAATTCCGCCGAACAGGATGACGGCGTCGATACTGAGCCGTCCCTGGCGGGTCCAGTAGGCATCTGGCTCCATGTCGAGCCACAGGGCAAATTCATCGAGGGTTAGCGCTGCGCCCACCCCGTAGCTGACCGACATAAGACGACTGAGAAAAATGGATAGCGGTGAGTGTGATCTACCCAGGTCGAGCAGCCAGCCGTAACCCACCAGCAACAGAATCAGAATGCCCCAAACGAGGTGGTGAATGTGGTGGCCACCCACCATTACCCATTGGAATGGTCCGCGCTTATGCACGATCAAGCTGACCAGCAAACGCACGCCGAAGAAGGTGATTACAAACGAAAGCGAAGCCAGGAACATGCGCCGCCTGGGCCGGTCGGGAATGGTGCTGCGCACGAGGAATCCCAGGCGCGTGAGATACAGCAGCACCAGCAGAAGAGCAATGACCGCGCTCGCAAAGCCGAGAAGTATAAGAGTGCCGGTTCCAAGCATAGGCAATCGATCTATTCTAGCGGCAGGCACGATAGATGGCGGAGACAGGACCGAAAATCAGGCTCAAACAAATCTCTTGCCTCGCTGGAATCTCTGATTCAGAATCTGTGGAAAGGCCAATCTTTTTCACCATTCCGGCCGTTCTACATTTGGGCCAGAAAATCACAATCGAGGTTCACTCATGGCGAGGCTTGGAGCGTTTTGCTTCCCCGGCACAGGCCACATCAATCCCATGACTGCGTTGGCGCGCGCATTGAAGCAACGTGGGCACGACGTTGTTATTTTTGGCATTGCAGACACTGAGGCGCGCGTGCGCGCTGCTGGTATTGAGTTCTGCCGGATCGGCGAACTGGATTACCCGCCTGGAACGTTGCGCGCGCTCGACGAGCGGTTGGGACAGTTGAAGGGGCTGGCCACTTTTCGATTCACGGTGGAGCGAGTCAAGAACACGGCACGGATGATTCTGCGCGACGGCCCTGCGGCGGTGCGGGCGGCAAATGTGGAAGCTCTGCTTGTGGACGAAGCTGATATGGGCGGCAATGTGGCCGAATATCTGCGGCTGCCTTTCATTTCTATCGCCATGTTTCCCCCGTTGATTCAGGACGATCGCATTCCGCCGTTCTGCTTTGACTGGCCCGCGGGGCTTGATTGGTTCAGCCGCTTACGAAACAACCTGGGATTTCGGCTGCTCTCGCGGATTGCAGCTCCAATATTTAGCATGGTGAACGACCAGCGGCGCGCGTGGGGATTGAAGCTGCTGCGGCGTCCGACGGATGCTCTTTCCACGCTGGCGCAGATTGCACAACTGCCTGAGGCACTGGAGTTCGACGTCCCTGGAAAGCCCGGGCACTTGCACTACACGGGCCCGTTCGTTGACCCGCAGCAGCGACCTCCGGTTGCCTTTCCGTGGGACCGGCTCGATGGACGGCCTTTGGTTTATGCCTCATTGGGCACGCTGCAAAACGGATCGGAGTCCATCTTTAGAACCATCGCGGAAGCGTGCGCCGGATTGAACGCGCAACTCGTGATTTCGTTAGGCGGCGGTCTCGATCCTTCACGGCTAGGGATGTTGCCCGGGGATCCGATCGTAGTTAGCTACGCGCCGCAACTCGAGATTCTGAAGCGCGCTGCGTTGGTTATTACACACGCAGGATTGAACACGGTTCTCGAATCGCTGGCAGAGGGCGTGCCGCTGGTGGCGATTCCGCTGGGTAATGATCAACCTGGAGTTGCGGCACGCGTTAAGGCGCGGGGGGCGGGATTGGTGGTGCCGCGCAGCAAGCTGAATGCCGGCATTCTGAGGAATGCGGTTGAGACCGTACTTCGCGAACGGAGATTTTGTGACGCCGCGCAGTCGCTTAAGGCGGCATTCGCAAAAGTCGATGGGCCGAGCATGGCTGCGGACGTTATCGAGCGCACCCTAGGTCTGCAAAACCAGCCTGCCGCGATAGGGATTGCGCACGCCGAGGTTGAGATGCCGCTTCCTGGAAGGGCTCGCTCCGCGCAGTCTCCGGTCTGACGGCTGGGCGCCATCCACTTAGGCTTCGTGCGCGGTGGGAACGTGAGGCTGCGGCATCAGTTCTGTGATGGCGATGCCGATGAGGATGAGAATTGCGCCGATGGCCGGACGCAGACCGAGGCGTTCTCCAGTGACCAGGAATGAGGTAATCCAGGCGAACACCGGCTCCATTGTGAGCAGTAGCGCCGTGTGCGTGGAAGGCAGTACGGACTGTGCCCAACTCTGAATCGAGAACGCGGCCGCGGTCGCAAGTACCGCGGCAATGGCGAGTGCGACAAGCAGGCGCGGTGTCCACGCAATGTGCGGGGTCTCGATGAAGGGAAGGCTGATGGCCATGATCACGGTGCACGAACCCACCTGCAGAATGGCCAATGGCTTGAATCCGATACTCGGAGAGATGTGGCTGAGCGCGATGCAATGAAATGCGAAGCCGATCGCGCAGCCGAACGTGAGTACGTCACCTGCGCTGATTGTGGAGAAATCGGGAAGGAGGCTGGCTAGTCCGGTTGTGGATGTGGTTGTGGGCGCCGTGAGGAAAAGGATTCCGATGAAACCCAGGGCGGCTCCCGCAAATGCATTCCAGCGAAGTGCGCGTGAGTCCGGCGGGCGGAGGCCGGGGATCGATGAAAATAGCGGGACGAGAACGACCACCATGCCGGTAATGAATGCGGATTTCGAGGGAGTTGTGCGCACCAGGCCGATGGTCTGGAACTGATATCCAACGGCGAGGCACAAGCCCACCAGTGCACCCGCTGCCATGTGTTTGCGGGTTATTCCGCGCCACGAGCGGTGATACGCGATCGCGAGAACGAAGAACGCGAGGGTCATGCGCGCCAGGTTGAAAGCCGCAGGTGTTGCATCGGCCAGTGCGCCTTTGATCAGCACAAAGGTCGATCCCCACACCGCGACCACGAACAGCATCAGCAGGTAAGCGCGCAGTCTCATCTGTTGGCATTATTTCAGCCTATTGCCCCTCGACGGTGAACTACGGTACGGGGGCCAGGGGCGGAAAGACTTCGCGTCCGGCAACGAATGTGCTGACGACAGTTGTCGAAAGCAGGGCGGAAGCGCTCACCTTATAGAGATCGCGATCCACGATGACGAAATCGGCGTCGTAACCGGGCGCAAGCTTGCCCTTGTGCTTCTCGGCGAACTCAGCGTAAGCCGAGCCTTGCGTGTACGCATAGAGCGCCTGTCCGCGGGAAAGTTTGTTCGCGGCGTAATACGTCTTGGTGCCCGTTTCGTTCATGCGCGTCACGGCGGCGTATAGCCCGCGAAAAGGCGTGATTGGCTCCACTGGATAGTCGGTTCCGAAGGCGAGCGGCACGCCGGCGTCGAGAAAAGCCTTCCATGCGTAGGAATAGGCTGCGCGCTCGGAACCGAGGCGGTCTTCGGCCCAGTTCATGTCGGTGAGCAGGTGGTTGGGCTGCATGCTGGCGATGACTCCAAGCTTGGCGAAGCGTGGAATGTCGGTTGGATCGACGACCTGCGCGTGCTCGACGCGGTTGCGGGCTTTTGTGGAAACGTCCGCTTGAGAAAACGCCTCCAGCGCCATTGCAGCTGCCTTGTCGCCGATGGCGTGAAAGCCAAGCTGAAATCCAGCCTGCGCTCGTTCGATGGCCATCTTGTTCAACTCGGCTTGCGTAAATTGCGGAAGGCCGGAGTTGCCGGGATCGTCGGCGAAGGGTGCCTTCATCGCGGCTGTCCGAGACCCCAAGGAGCCATCCATGAACCCTTTCAGCATCCCTGTGTGCAGCATCGGATCGTTGGAATTGTGGTGCGCGCGCATGGTCTTCAGTCTTTCAAGGGGTGCGCGGAAGGGAAGCCATTCGCTGATGCGGAGGTTGAGTTTGCCTTCTTTTTCCAGCTGCTCGAAGACCAGGAAATCCTCCCAAGAGCTAAGGTCCTGAACGCTGGTGACTCCATGAGCGACAGCATCTGCTATGGCCAACTCGTCAGCCGTGCGGCGATCTTCCGGCGTGGGCGGCGGGATGACCTTCTCGACAAGACTCTGCGCCGATTCGCGCACGATGCCGGTTGGCTCGCCCTTTGCGTCGAGGTCGATCGCACCGCCCTCCGGAGCCTTCGTATGCCCCGTGATGCCAGCGGCCTTGAGTGCTGCGGAGTTGGCGATGGCGATGTGTCCATCAATTCTGCCAAGGAATGCAGGGCGTCCGCCGGTGTCCTTGTCCAGATCCTGACGTGTGGGAAGCACCTTCTTTGTCCAAAGCGTGTGATCCCAGTTGCCGCCCGTAATCCAGTGTCCTTCAGGAATGGTCTGGGCATACATCTGAGTCTTCATCACCATCTCGGCAAGTGATTTTGCGCCGGTCAGATCGAGTGTGATCTTGGTCAATCCGGCGGATCCCAGGTGCGTGTGGGCATCATTGAAACCGGGAAACATGAAGTTGCCGGTGTGGGCGCTGTCCAGGTCGCGGAGGTGCGTTTCGTGTCCGGCGAGGCGCGAGATCGCCTTCGTGGTGCCGACCGCGAGTACCTTGCCGCCTCTCACTGCGATAGCTTCCACGATCTCCGGTTTGCCTTCGGCGAACCCGTTCCCGGTATAAATGACCCCGTTGAAGTAGATGAGATCAGGTATTGAAGGGTCTGCGGGAGCCGATTTTCTTACGGCCGATGCAGCATGTTGGGGGCGAGGGGTCTGGGCGGCGCAAAAGGCACCCGCCACCATTGCGGCAGCCAAGGCGAAGCAGGGAACTCGCATGGGCGGAGTGTAGCAGAGGAGGATGCGATTTCTCCGAATCTGCAAGGATCGAATTCGGTCCTTTATCGTTCCTCTACAGGTCTGCAGCCCACTCTGACACTGCCAGCGTCAGCAGCAGCACGCGCCGCAAGCCTGTTTCCCGGTCGCGCGCGGAATACCACTCGCGCAGCGTGTGCGCCCCGCCGCCCTCTCCGCCAGCGCCGAGCGAGATGGCCGCGACGCCTCGCGAAAGTGGGATGTTTCCGTCGGTTGAGCCGAGACGTGCCCCGGTCTGCAATCCGAGATGGCGATCAACGGCACGTAGAGTCTCAAGAATCGGGGAGTCATCAGGAAGGCGAGCGGCGGGGCGGTCGCCGATTTTGGATATAGAAAAGGTCAGCAAACCGCGAGCCCGCATGGAAAAGGATCGCTCGTTCCAATGGTCCACCGCATCCTCAACGGCACGATGGAGCGCGACTTCGAGGCGAACCAGTTCTTCGGCGCTTGTGGAGCGGAAATCTATGGTGGCGGCGGCGCTTTCGGGTATCGAATTGACGCTTGTTCCGCCGTGAATGGTACCGAGATTGAGCGTGGTTCGCGGCTCATCTGGCAGCGTGGTGGCGGCAATGGTGGCGAGTGCCGTTGCAAGGGCAGCAATAGGGTTGGGCGTTCCAGCATCCGTAAAGCTGTGTCCGCCGGGGCCGGAAATGCTGACCTGAAAGCGTCGACTGCCAAGTGCCTGTGTAACGGCCGAGTCGGCGCCAGCTCCATCGAGCACGATGTGCGCCGCGATTCGGCCAGCCAGCGATTTATTCCCGTACAAATGACGCACACCGCGGAGATCGCCTTCACCCTCCTCGCCCACGTTGCCAACGAAGAGCAGCGTGCACGGAGGTTCGATTCTTGAGGTGGCGATTGCCTTGGCTACGGCGAGCATTCCAGCGACTCCGGCACAGTTGTCGCAGGCGCCGGGACAGTCGAGCCTGTCATTACCATCCACGTTGCGGACGACCGGATTGAGTGGAGTTTCTAGTGGGAAAACGGTGTCGAGGTGTGCGGAGAGAACAACGATCGGACCGGTATTTTCGGCGCCAAGGTGAGGAGTAGGAAGGTACCCCAAAACGTTCCCGGCTTCATCGATCCGGATCTTTTCCAGGCCAATCTCCAGGAATCGAGCTGCCAGCCAATGGCCGCGAGCTTCTTCGCCGAATGGGGGTGCCGGAATGCCGCACAATTCTGCCTGCCAGTCCATGATTGTCTTCGGATTTCCATGCATCCACGCGAAGGCGGCGTGAACCGGCCGTTGCGCGGCAATGGTTGTGACACGGGAAAACGCATAAGTGCGGGAGAACGGCGGCATAGGGCTCCCATAAGGGTAGCAGTGAGGGGCTCGCCAAACGTTGATCGTCAACCGCTTGAATTTGGGATTCAGATTGAGCTCAATCGGGGTATTCAACCGAATGCAGGAAGAGTCCCTGCGCCGGAGCGGTGGGGCCGGCGGCTGCCCGGGCTCGAGCGGCAATCATTGCAGGAATTTCGTCTGCTCTTCGATAGCCTCTGCCCACATCGAGCATGGTGCCCACGAGGTTTCGCACCATGTGGTGGAGGAAGCCGTTCCCGCGAACCCTGTAAATCAAGAGAGTGCCCTCTTCGAGTAACTTCTCCTGCCAGATTGAACTAAAAATTGTGCGAATGGACGTGGGCGCCTCAGCCGCTTTGGATTCGGCGGACGCCTCCATTTCGGCTCGTGCAGTCTTGTCTGGATCGGTGGCGGCAAAGCTGAGAAAATCGTGGGTCCCTTCGAGGGCTTCTGCTGCACGCACAAGAGAAGGGAAGTCGAGCGGCCAGGGGTAGGCGTAGACGTAACGGGCGAGGAACGGCGGACAGAGCGTTCCATAATCCGCAAGTTTGGAGCCTTTGGTAGGTTTCTCGAGGAAGACTCGGTATTCGTAGGTCTTGGCTACGGTCGAATGCCGGGCGTGAAAAGTGGGAGGAACGTTGCACGCTTCGAGCACGCGAATGGCGGGTGGCAGAGTTCGATTGAGAGCGCGTCGCAGGTTTTCCGCCGGAATCGCGGCACGGAGGGCAAAGCTGGCCACCTGGGCGAGGGCGTGGACGCCGGCGTCGGTACGGCCCGAGCCCTGCGGCAGCGGGCCCTCTCCCGTCACGCGCCGGAGGGCCTCCTGGAGTTCGCCCTGGATAGTGACCTGGCTTGGCTGCACCTGCCAGCCGCGGTAATCGGTGCCATCGTAAGCCAGCGTGAGCTTCCAATTGACCATGGGGGGTGGGGGGGGTGCTTCGAATTGAGAGGTTTCGTCCACTGATTCCAATCGATTTGAGCCGTTTCCAACAGGGTACTCGATCGGCCGAGAGGGCGGGGATTCAACCCATGCGTGCGATATACTCAGCTTTCTGCAATCTTTCTGGCAGGAACGGGTGGGAACGGCGGGAACGAATCGTGCTCCCTGCACGTATTGGCCTTTATGTGGCTGTTTCAGGGGACATGAAGCGCAAGCTTCGACGCCGGACAATGATAATTTTGCGTCCGGGGACTGTCCCCGAACGTCTTGATGAATGGCACCCCACATGCCTCAACAGAGTCTTGGAGAGGAATCATGCATTTGCACGGTACAAGTGTGTTTGAGCGCCCTAGTATTTTGGCGCGTGTAGTACGCGGAAAGTCGGGTCATCGGCTGCGCGCAATAGCGGCGGTCATGTTGGGCGTGGCGACGGGAGTGCCGCCGGGATTTGCACAGGCCGCAGCACCAGCTCCCGACAAGCAGGCGTCGACTCTTCCTGTGGCTCCTACCCCGGTCTTGACGGAGCCCTTGAACCTTCGCCCCTCGGCGCGCGATTTTTCCAAGCCCGCGGGAAGGTTGCTGGGAAATCCGATCAATATGTATCGGGCAACCACCATCCCCAAGGCCAGTTTTGTCAATTCAGTTCGCCTTGGCGAATTGGTAAAGGACGGCAAGATCTATCTGAGTCTTTCCGACGCCCTCGCTCTGGCATTGGAGAATAACTACGACATCGCCATTGCCCGATACGACCTTGATATCGCGGATACAGACTTGCTCCGAACCCGCACCGGGGCGACTCCGTTGGGGGTAACCGCTGGCTTGGTCCAAGGTACTCTCAGTGGGTCCAGTGCAACATTGTCCTCGGGCGGCGGCCCTGGCGGGACATCGGCAGGCTCGGGTGGCGCCGGATCAGGCTTCGGGGGATTGACGCTCAGCACATCCGGAGCCGGGCCCTTGCCGGAAAGCCTCGAACCTACGGTGACCGCAGGCTTGCAATTCCAGCGCGCGACGCAGCCTTCCAGCAGCTTTTTCACCGGCGGCGACACCTCGAACAACACCTACAACTTCGGCTACAACCAGGGTTTCGTGACGGGCACTGCGTTCCAATTCACATGGGACAACAGCAAGTCCACGTCGACCAACGCCGTCACGACCTTTAGCCCTCAATACAACGCGAGCTTCAAGGCCCAGGTGACACAACACCTGCTGCAAGGGGCGGGAATCTGGGTAAACAAGCGTTTCATTTACCAGGCTCAGAACAACCGGCGCATTACCGACTCGTCGTTCCGCAATCAGATTCTCTTCACAGTCAACCAGGTGGAGAACATTTATTGGGGCCTCGTGCAGTTGTACGAAGATGTGCAGGCCAAGGAGAGGGCCCTCGAGCAGAGCACCAAGCTGGAAAGCGACGTCAAAAAGCAGCTGGAAATCGGCACCATGGCGCCGTTGGATGTTGTGAGCGCCGACTCAACAGTCGCCACCGACAGGCAGGCGCTGATCAGCTCGCAGAGTAGCCTGAACTATCAGCAGCAGATCCTCAAGCAGGCCATTGCGCGCAACCTTAACGATCCCGCGTTGGTGGCGGCGCCAATCATTCCAACCGATCGCGTGAGCCTTGACCAGATCCCCGAAGAGCAGCAGTCGGTGGAGCAACTTGTTCAGGTGGCATTCCAGCAGAGGCCGGAGTTGGAACAAGCCGTGCTCACGCTGCGCAACGACGAGATCACGCTGAAAGGCGCAAGGAATGCGCTCCTTCCGCAAGTGGATATTTTCGCTTATCTGAGCGGGTCGGGCGTGGCGGGAACCGTGAACCCAAAGCTTAACTGCGGATTCTTCGGGGGCGCTTGCCCGCCGAGCCTTGGAGGCTATGGAACGGCTCTCCAGGATTCGTTCAACAACTCCTCTCCGGACAAGGGAGTGGGGTTCAACCTCACCATTCCCATTGGCAACAAATTGGCGCAATCGGAACAGGCCCGGTCGTTGATGGAATATCGGCAGGCAGAATTGCGGCTCGAACAGATCTACACGCAGATCCGCATGCAGGTTGTGAATGCGCAGTTTGCCTTGACCAATGATCGGGCGCAGGTGCAGGCTGACACCGCGGCCAGGGACTTCAACAATCAAAGCTTCGAAGCGGAGCAGAAGAAGCTTTCGTTGGGCGCCTCCACGACCTCCCTTGTCCTTCAGCAGCAACGTAGCCTGGCGACGGCAGAAAATAATCTGATTGCGGCACAGGCTCTCTATGCCAAGGACCGAGCTGGTTTTTATCAGATTCTGGCTTCGACCCTGCAGCACTACGGCATTAACTTGCAGGATGCGGCATCCGGTGAAGTCAAGGCTGCTCCCGTCGTTCCCGGCGTCCAACCGGCCAAGGCGGCGGCAGCCCAGTAGACAGCGACGAACCTTGCCGCTTGTGGATGTGGCGAGGGGACAACTGCAGCGCTGCGCGCTCGTTTGGGTTTCAGGTCGAGCGTGTGCTTGTGGCGATGCTCCCCTGTCCCCGGCAGCGTAGTCGAGGCTGCGGTAGGGTCCGC
>JANXQR010000747.1 GCA_025353435.1 Acidobacteriota bacterium
GGCTCGCCTGCTCCCAGCATGTGTGAATTGACAGTGGCGTATTTGTAGCCCACGTCTGAGCCAGTGGTGAGTGGCGCGTTTGACGACGCCTCGCGCATCGTATCCACCATCGGCACAAAATCGGGCTCCCAATGGTGGATCGCCAGGTTGATTTCCTGGTCGTATTGCCCCGGCTCGCTCTTGCCTTCGATCAGCAAAAATCCGAACTGACCGCTATAGGTGCCGAGAGCCAGGTTGTCGTAAGCCGCAGCGTGCGTGTGATACCAGCGAGTCCCGGCAGGTTTGGGAGTGAAGCTATACCGCAGCGTCTTGCCCGGCGCGATCATTGGCGAGCCTTCTTCCATCGCGCCATCATTCATGGTGTCGATCGCCAACCCATGCCAATGCGTGAGGTCAGGTTCCGTGCCCATATTCGTCACGTCGATTGTGACCGGCACGCCTTCGCGAAGACGCAGCAGTGGTCCTGGAACCTGCCCGTTGAAAGCCAGCGTCTTCACCGACACTCCAGGCCCGATGTCGATCGAGCACCGCTCAATGCGCAGGCTGTGATCGGCCGGACCAGCGCCATCTCCGACGGTATTACCAGACTGCTTCGCCCATGCCGGCAATGAATGCGCCGCCAGAACCAAGCCCGCCGATGTAACAAAACTCCTACGATCCATTCTCAATTTGTCCCTTAAATTCCATGTTGTTGCGCCTTTCTGCAAGCATGAGAAGGCGGAACACGGATAAGACTACAACACACCATGCGCCCCCCGTCGACTCCACATCGCGACTCGTTAAGCACACTCAAATTTCACATCGTTGCGATGCGTCGGGCGCTAATTCTGTGACGTCACATTCAAAATCAAATTCTGTGGTCGAAGGTCTGCTAAACTCCCGCCATGCGAGCTTTGGCGATACACCTTATCGGGGTGGCAGCGTCTGTTCTGAGTCTCCATTCCCAGCAGCCTGCCGCTTCCATCGAGCTTCCTGAGGGAGCCCGCGCTGTGTTGACGGCCAAGGGTGACGGTGTCCAGATTTACACCTGCACAGATGCCCCCGCAGGAACGAAGTGGGTGCTGAAAGGCCCCGAAGCAAAGCTACTCGACGCTGCCGGCCAAGTCGTCGGGACTCACTTTGCCGGGCCCACCTGGAAGCTCAACGACGGCGGCCAAGTGCAGGGAGAATTGATGGCGAACAAACCGGCGCCCGAGGCAGGTTCCATTCCGTGGCTGTTGCTGCGCGCGAAAGCCGGAACCGCCTCAGGCAGTCTCGCGGCCGTTGGCTACATTCGCCGGACGGAGACGCACGGCGGAGTTGCCCTTGGTTCTGGATGCCAAACCGCAACTGACGTCGGCAAGACAACTCAGGTGCCGTATACCGCCACCTACACTTTTTACGCGGAAAAATAGATCGCATTCTGAAGTACGACGCGACCGTTTGTGAGCTTCAAGGAGCCTATACCGGGAACAGGCTGTCCGACTCCGAGCGAACTCGCACGATCTTTGGCCTCTCGCGCCGCGCCGCCGGAGCTGCTGCCAGCAGGGCCGCAATCTCGCGCAATTCCGATTTCACGCGCAGAATCGCCGATTTCTCTGACTCGGAGCGCATTTTCATAGCCGGCGCGCCAGCAACGGGCGAAGTACCTATTGGCGTTACCGAAGCCGGGCGGTGTTGCGCGTTGTCGAGCGCCTGCCGCGCACCCGCAATCGTGTAGCCCTGCTCATGGACCAGCCTCTTGATTTCAAGCGCCAACTCCACTTCCCGTTTGCGATAAAGCCGCTGCCCTTTCCCGCTCTTGTTTGGCTTTAGCTGGGGAAATTGGGTCTCCCAGAAGCGCAAGACGTAGGTCTCCACTTCGCAGATCTGCGCCACGTCTCCGATCTTGAAGTAGAGGCGGTCCGGAATTATCCGCGAGTCGAACGCGCTTTTTGTCGTTAAATGAGATGCCATATTTTTACCGAAAGTGCCGCACCGTGCGCAGCGCCACCCTCTGCCCGAAGTATAGGCCACAGATTGCACTCAAAGTGAAGCAAAATCTGTGCCAGTGGACCCTTTGTGTTACACCTTATTTTGATGCTAGCGCTGGCTCTCGGAGTGCCGCACAGGTCAGGATATTGACCTCACCAATGGTGGCTTCTGCGGCTCGGAATTCCACCGACTACTTCGATTCACTGCGCCATTTGATGCGCGTGTAGGCGACGCGAAATCCCTGCCGCTCGGCGTTCCGCTGAGAGTTCGAACCGGCTTCGGCAACCATCATGCCCAGGTCGCATCCATGCTCGTGGGCGTAGCGCAAACGGGCTTCGAGCAGCGCAGTTTGCAGACCTCGCCGGCGGAGTTCCGGCACGGTGGCAGCGCCCGCCAGCAACGCAACACCCTCATCGATGACCAGTGCCCCGGCCGCTCCCGGCTGCCCATCCACTTCGGCAAGAAAACATGGGCTGCCTTCACGGCTGATCAGGAGCCCGCAGGTCTGGCGCATGAATTCTTCTAGTTCCGGATGTTCATGAGTCCATCCGCGGGTGCTTACGTCCGTCCAGAGCGCGCCTTCGCTTGTGTCCACCACGCGCACGCGAACACTTCCAGCTGAGTTCGCAGCCCTTTCCGTGATCTGAAGGTAAAGAACGTTGCTCACCTCGACGGGCATGTACCCGCGATCGCAAAGAAGCTTCATAGCTGCCGGGCCGGCGAGCGGGCAAACTTCATGCACCGCTGATGTTCCACGTATGAAGAAGAACGCTTCCGCCTCTTCCAGGGCGGCCACAGTCAGATCCTGAAACAGGCCTAACCCGAAGCTCTGCGTAGTCGGGGCATCCACGCCATCAAAGGTGAGAAGTGCCCCGCCGCGCTCCTCCCAGCACGAGCCCGACTTTGGAGAGACGCGGTTGCGGGCCACGGCAAACTGAGAACAGGCGTAGCCTTCAGCGCGCTCGAGACGGCGCGCGAGGGCGAGATTGGCGAAGGTCATTGAGACTCCAACGGCACCGGATGCGAACACAATGCCAGAAGCGAGGATAAGCTGGGAATAGCAGATATGCCTATGCTCGTTCTTGCTTCCGCATCGCCGCGCCGCCGTGAACTGCTTACCCAGGCTGGATTTGTCTTCTCCGTGCATCCGGCGCACATCCCGGAAGACCCCGAGCCCGGTGAGAACCCCATTGCCTACGTGACGCGGTTGGCACGCGAAAAGGCAGAAGCCGTGTATCGGGAATTGAGCGGGAACACCAGCGGATTCGGAACCGACGCCGCACACCGCCGATCAATGATCGTGATCGGGGCGGACACCACCGTAACCCTCGACGGCCAAATTCTGGGAAAGCCGGAGGACGCGGCGGATGCGGCTCGGATGCTGCGAATGCTCTCCGGACGCACACACCGTGTCATTACTGGCGTGGCGATGGCCACGTCCGACAGGGTTGAGGTGGCCGCGGAAGTCACAGCGGTGCGGTTTCTCACCCTTGCTGACGATGAAATCGCTGCTTATGTGGCCAGCGGCGAGCCTATGGACAAGGCCGGTGCCTACGCAATTCAGGGATACGCAGCCAAATGGATTCCGCGCATTGGAGGTTGCTATTTCAACGTGGTCGGGCTACCGCTGGCGCTGGTCGGGGTGATGCTGGAAGGGTTCTCCGCCGCTCGCCAGGAGATCTGACCGCCGGCTTCAATCTGCCTCCACAAGGTAACGTGACCTGATACTCCCTATCCGCACCGATGGGTCGAGAAATCCCAAATCTGAGCCGAATTCTGAGTTGCTCCCCATTTACTCCTTGCATCTTGACCTGAATATCGATCAGAATCGCCGGATACTCGGATACTCAATTTCTTGAACAAAGGAAATCCTGATGCGGATTGGTGTCAGTGCTCGCTTTGCGGTCCTCACTCTTTGCCTTGCCTCGCCCATCCTGAGCAGTGCGCAGTTCCAGGAACCCACCAAAGATGAACTCACCATGACGGCCGATCCCAAAGCGCCGGGGGCCGCCGCCGTCTACTTCTACCGCGAAGAAACCGTCGATGACGCCCTGCATTTTCACGGTTACTACTCGCGCCTCAAGGTGCTGACAGAAAAAGGCAAGGAACTCGCCACCGTACGGATTCCGTACGAGCGTGGCAATTTCAAGGTGACTGACATCAAGGGCCGGACGATCCACTCGGATGGCACCGTGGTTCCCCTTACCACCAAGCCCACCGACCTGGTGGATATCAAGTCAGGGACTTTCCAGGTGAACACCATGGTCTTCACGCTGCCCAGCGTGGAAGTGGGCAGCATCCTGGAATACCGGTTGCAACTGCGGTATGACGACACCGTAGTTTCGTCGCCCAACTGGAGTGTCATGCAGCCATACTTTGTGCACAAGGCGCACTATTTTTTCAACCCTTCCCATGATGGCGCCGTTAACAGCAGGGGTCAGTTGATGACTCGCCTTATGTATTCGATTCGGGCGGGTAAGACTGACAAAGTAACTCAGGACCCGACGGGCAAATACTCATTCGATGTAACCGATGTGCCCGCAATACCTGATGAAGACTGGATGCCTCCGCTCAACAGTCTGAACTGGAAACTCGAGTTCTATTACACACAGTACACGAGCGGCAGCGACTTCTGGCAGTCCGAGGGCAAGCGCTGGGCAAAGGAGTCTGACCACTTTGCCGAGCCCACCAAGACGCTCAAGGAAGCCACCGCACAGATTGTGGCAGCGGGAGACACGGATGAGCAGAAAGCGCGAAAGATTTACGACGCGATAATGAAGCTGGACAACACCAGCTTTACGCGCGAAAAGAGCAAAGCCGAGCGCAAACAGGAAAAGATCAAGCCGATCAAAGACGCCGAGGGCGCGTGGAAAGAGAAGGGCGGCTCGTCTGACGACATTGCGCTGCTGTATGTCGCTCTTGCGCGCGCCGCCGGGCTCACAGCGTGGCCCATGCAGGTGGTCAACCGCAATCGCGCCATCTTCGACCCCTCTTACCTGGCGACTTACCAGCTTGACGACTATATCGCCATCGTAAAAATCGGGGACAAAGAAATATTTCTCGATCCAGGGCAAAAGATGTGCCCCTACGGATTGCTGCATTGGAAACACTCGCTGGCTTCAGGGCTAAGGGAGATTAATACGGGGCCGGGATACGGAACAACTCCCTCCCCGCTCTATTCGCAGGCCATCACACAAAGGGTCGGCGATATTTATGTGGATGCGGACGGCGGCGTGAAGGGAACGGTGCGCTTCGTTCTCACCGGACAGGAAGCGCTGCGTTGGAGGCAGTTGACGCTCGAGAATGACGACGAAGAAGTGAAAAAACAATTCAACGAGTCGCTCCGCGAATCAATGCCCGATGGAGTG
The DNA here is from genome assembly GCA_025353435.1 of Acidobacteriota bacterium. Taxonomy (GTDB): domain Bacteria; phylum Acidobacteriota; class Terriglobia; order Terriglobales; family Acidobacteriaceae; genus Telmatobacter. The sequence goes on from JANXQR010000747.1 coordinate 5,322, forward strand.
CTGGCGGACTTCGATCATTTTCTGGCGCTCGACGACTACAACGCGAACCTGATGGCCATCGTAAAAGTGAGTGGCAGCCTTGGCACCGCCACAGGCAAGCGCTTCTTCCTCCCCGGGTTGTTTTTCGAATCGCATGCAAAACACCCGTTTGTTGCAGAGGAAAAGCGGTCGATTCCCGTCGATGTCCACTACGCCCGCATGGAAAAGGATGACGTGACCTATCACCTGCCGGAGGGATTCACAGTGGAAAGCGGCCCGCAGGCAACCGATGTGCCCTGGCCCAGCCATGCCACGCTCAAGATTGCCTCGAACCCGGTTACCAACGGCATTCAAGTGACGCGCACATTTGCCTATAACTACACGCTCCTGGATCCAAAAGAATATGAAGGCCTTCACGACTTCTACCAGAAGTTGGCGACTGCCGATCAGCAGCCGTTGGTATTGACACGGGCTTCGGAAGCCAAAGGAAATTGAAATGCCAATAGAAAGAATACGGGGCTTCGAATTGCGAGCCATTGTGCTGGCGGCGATGTTCCTTGGGGCTTGCGTGCCGTCGTTCGCAGGATGGTTCACCAAGGGTCTGCCGGTGCCGGACTGGGGCCTGGAGGCGTACAAGACGAAGACGCCGGAGTACGCCAAAGACGCGGCCGCAGTGATCCTGTATGACGAGTATGTGGAAACGATAGACGCGAGCGGAAGGGCCACTGAGCGGAGACGCAAGGTGGTTCGCATCCTGAAACCGCAGGGCCGGAGACCAGTTTGCGGACTCGGTTATGACGTGGACGAGAAGATCAATTACTTCAGAGCGTGGACAATTGCGGCTGACGAAAAGCAGTACCAGGCGCAGGAAACCGACTTTCTGGAAGTGGGCGACACCGAAGATCCCATCATGCTCTCGACAGGCAAATCCAAGATTGCGAACCCTCCAGGCATCGACGTGGGAGCAGTTGTTGTGTGCGAGTCGGAAGAGCTACTGCCTCCATATGATCGCGAGAAACAATGGTTCATTCAAGACGACACCCCGGCTGTCTTTGCATCCCTCGAAGTCGATCTACCCGTGGGATCCGGGCACTCGGAATCCTGGCACCGGCATGACGCGGTGAAGCCAACGGAAGTGGCCCCGAACCACTGGCGCTGGGAGGTGAAGGATGTTCCTGCATTCACCCTGCGTGACGTGCCTTCCGCGCCTGACTGGCTGGCCCTCGTGGGTCGCATGTCGCTGGTCTGGGGCGACGCCTCGGTCGCTGGAAAAGACAAGGAGTGGCAAGCCATTGGACAGTGGTTCACAACTCTGGAAGCTGATCGGCCCGCACCATCTCCGGAAATTACCGCAAAGGTGAACGAACTGATTGCGGGTGCACCCGACTTCTACACCAAGGTAAAACGGATTTCTGAGTCCATTCAGAAAGACATTCGCTACTTCATCGTGATGCGCGGAATCGGCGGATTGCAGGCGCACTATGCGACCGATATTTTCAAAAATCGCTATGGCGATTGCAAGGATAAATCAACGCTGCTGATCTCGATGCTGCAGGTGGCCGGAATTCACGCGGATTACATGCCGGTGGACACGCGCCGTGGAGTCGTGGATCCTGATAGCCCTTCGCAACTTGGGAATCACATGATTACCGCGATCGAGGTTCCAGAAGGTGTGAATGATGTGCACCTTTACGCAGTAGTGAAGGGAAACAACGGGAAAAAGTACCTCATCTTCGATCCCACCAACGAACGGACACCAGTTGGCAATTTGCCGTCATATTTGCAGGGTGGATTTGGAATCCTGTGCGAGGGTGTATCCAGCCAGATCATGGCACTTCCGGTCATAGACCCTGACGCAAACGGCGGCCAGCG
>JANXQR010000759.1 GCA_025353435.1 Acidobacteriota bacterium
TGGCATCCTTACTCTGACCTTCGTAGTGTCCCCATGTGTATCCCATATCGCCTGACGGCCCCATCTCGCCCGCCGTCGGGGTCCAGGTGAGCTGGTAAACCTTGGGCGACCAGGACGCTGATCGCGCGATGGCCACCTTTCCTATCAGCGGAGCAGCCGCGTTTCCCAGTGCCACTCCGTCGTCGGCAAACCAATCCGCAAACGCCGCGCCTCCCCGCTCGGCCACATCCTTGGCAAAATTCGCCTCTAGATCGAATAAAAAGGCCTTTCCGGGCGTGATTGTCGGATCTTCCAGGGGGTTTGGGGTGGTCGATGATGCGGGCGGCTCAAACACCTGTGCGGCTGATTTGGCGGGAAGGAGGATCAAGAACGTGCAGGCCGCACCTAGAGTCAACAGCAATCCACCTTGCCTAAGAACGCTTTTCACAGAAAGTTGCCTCTCGGTCATTCTGATCTCATCCTAAATCCCGCCTTGCTTGGTGTCGCCAAACAACGGTCATTCCGGCCAAACTTTCCTATTCGGCGAGCGTCGAACTTGAAAGCGCCATCTTGCGGGCGTTGGTATACTGTGATTTGGCAATCCGGCGAATAAATGCCCCCCGTCGATACGGGGCTTTTTTGCTTTTCCGGGCCTCGGGCCCGGGAGAAGGAAGTAAATGGGAGTACTGCTGGAGTCGATCCAATCCCCCGCCGACATCAAGCGCCTCAATTATGCGCAACTGGCCGAGTTGGCGGAAGAGATTCGCGCCTTCCTGATTCAATCGCTGTCGAAAACAGGCGGCCACCTTGGTCCCAATCTCGGCGTGGTCGAGCTCACCCTGGCGATGCATTACGTTTTCAACTCGCCCGAGGATCGGTTTCTCTTCGACGTAAGCCACCAGGTTTACACCCACAAGATTCTTACCGGGCGGCGTGAAGGCTTCGGCACCATCCGGCAGCCAGGCGGGCTGAACGGCTTCATGTTGCGCACCGAGTCCGAGCATGATTGCTACGGCGCCGGCCACGCTGGGACTGCGCTCTCCGCGGCGCTGGGTATGGCAGTCGCTCGCGATATGGCAGGCGGCAATGAACACGTTATTGCGGTGGCAGGCGACGCCGCATTTACCAACGGCATTTCGTTCGAGGCCCTCAACAACATTGCTGACCAGACCAAGCGGCTGATTGTCGTCTTGAATGACAACGAGTGGTCGATCGACCGCAATGTTGGAGCCATCGCGCGTTACTTCCATCGTGTGGTTACCAACGAGCACTACCAGCATCTCCATGATTCCGCCAAGAAGATCGTTCAGAAGATCGGCGGGCAGACGGCAGTCAACGTGTTTCGACGCGCCGAGGAAGCTGCCAAGGGCATGCTGTGGCCGTCCATGTTGTTTGAAGAATTCGGGCTCGAATACTTCGGCCCCATCGATGGACACAACCTGCCGCAGCTCATTGAGACATTCAAGTTTCTCAAGGGTGCAGATCGCCCGGTGCTCCTGCACCTCATCACGCAGAAAGGGCGCGGATTTCAACCGGCGCTCGACGGACAGAAGAAGTTTCACGGGCTCGGTCCATACGATCCAGAGACCGGAAGTACGCGTGCTGCCGGCCAACAGACGTACTCTGAATCCTTTGCCACATCGCTGGTTGAACTAGCCAACCAGGATTCGCGCGTGGTTGCAATCACTGCGGCCATGCCTAACGGAACCGGGCTTGACCTATTCCGGCCGCATCATCCCAAACGCTACTTCGATGTTGGTATCGCAGAAGAGCACGCAGTCATCTTCGCGGCGGGAATGGCTACGCGTGGGTTCCGCCCCGTGTGCGCAATCTATTCAACGTTCCTGCAGAGAGCTTTCGATCCTATCGTGCATGATGTGGCTCTGCAGAAGCTGCCGGTCCTCTTCTGCATGGACCGCGCCGGCCTGTCTGGCGACGACGGGCCCACTCATCATGGCCTCTTCGACATCGCCTATCTGCGCGGCATTCCGGAAATGGTATTGATGGCTCCAAAGGACGAAGACGAGCTTGCGGATATGATGAAAACCGGACTTCAGCTGCCTGGTCCAAGCGCCATACGCTACCCGCGCGGCCCTGTGCCAGGCGTAGCGCGCAAGGCTTCTCCTGAGGTGCTTCCTCTAGGCAAGGCGGAAGTGATTGCCGACGGCTCGGATGTTGCAATCCTCGGCCTTGGAAACATGCTGCCGATGGCTGTTGAGCTCGCCGCCCGGCTCACGGCAGAAGGCCATTCCGTTGCGGTCATCAATCCTCGCTTTGTGAAGCCGCTCGATCGCGAAATGCTTGAGACGTACGCAAGCCGCGTCGCCGCATTCGTCACCTTTGAAGACGGTGTAAGAATGGGCGGATTCGGCTCGGCCGTTCTTGAAGCGCTCGAAGATTTGGGCAGCAGTGTGCCCGTGGTGCGCATCGGCTGGCC
>JANXQR010000771.1 GCA_025353435.1 Acidobacteriota bacterium
GGGTCTTGCGCTTCGGATCTGGCAGCTTGATCGCAATGCCAGCCTCTCTGGCGGCAACCACAGCCGACCTGCGCGATTCCCTCACTCTGCGTTTAGCTTCAGCTTCAGCCGGGCTGGCATTCTTGAGTGCCTCGAAGATGAGCTTCGGTCCCTCGTAATATCTCAGGGCGTAATAGCCCGTTGGATGCTTTGCTTCCTTCCCGGCAACGATGACTACTTCAGGTTTCACTTTGCCATTGGCCGCATACGCGGCCGGGAAGTATCTCCAGCCTGCATCCGTTCTCACCCTCCTCACCAGAGCGACTTTGCTGTTCGCCACGGGCTTCTCCTTGGCATTTACCATAGCAGAACCATAGCAAGTAGAATAAAGAAAATGTAACTATATTAAAATATTGCACATACAAGTTAATGGGTTTAAATCCCTTCTTCGGCACCAAATCTTTCAATCCATTCTGACGCGGCGGACCTTAAAATCCGCTGGCTTGCCATCAAGTCCCTCCCTGCAGTTTCAATTGCCTTCCCTATTCCAGCGCTTCACGATTTCGACCATAAAGGCGCTCTGCGCGCATTTTCAATTTCGCGTCATCCGGTGAATCCTGCGCAGAGACAGGTCGAGACCGGCCGCAATCGCAATGGCAATCCAATAGACCGCGATGTCCTTGAATGAGAAGACCCGCCCCAGCAGAAGCATGCCGGCAAGTGTGCGGCGAAACGCGTCCGGAGAGGGCGCGTGGTAGAGCTTGAAGAATTCGACCAGGGTTGCCATACTGCCGGCGAACAAGGCTAAGTACTTCACGCGCCATGAAGTCAGAATTGAAGATGCGATCCAGTAAATCATCATCGCCCACAACGCGGACCCGCCGTATTTCACGATCGATGCGGGCAATCCCAGGTGTGCAAATCGAATCGCCAGCCCGACAATCATCGTCATAACGATGAGCACCATCGACAGTAACAGGGGACGGCGATTCACCGGGTCTGAATGGCCGTCGCCTTGTCGTGTTGATAGGTGACCACGACATGTTTGCCGTTCACGTCGTAATCGACCGTGCGATCGCCTTCTTTTTCGCCTTCAGGCTGCGCATGCATGCCAACCGCCGTGCGCGTCTGCAGTTCGCTCATGCCCTGTTTCACCTGGTGCGCGTCGATGGCTGCCCACATTTCCTTCGGCCAGTTCGAGTAGATGATGTGCGGATCGTCGTAGTAGAAGAGCATGTCGTCGAAGTAGTGTTCCTCGATGGGGCCGATCATGAACCCGACCGGCATCGCGAACAGATCCTTTCCATTAGGAAGCGAGAACACCACCATGGCCTGGCGATCGCCATGTTCAATGTTGTCGTGAATTGAAACGGGCGCTGCAGCCTTGATGACCTTCTTCACGTCAAGTTTCTGGTTGGGTGGAATCAGGCCAACCTGTTTGGTGAACACCACATGACCGCCGGCATACGGGAAGTAAGGCATGGCATATCCGCTCTTCATCCACACGCTCTTGCCTTCGAGGTCCTTCACATCTTCAAAGTGCTGCGGAAACTCGACGCGAACAACGGCTACCTGATCGGCGGTCAGCGGTTGCTCTGCCTGTTTAGGGCCCACACCCGGGTTCTGGCGTTGCTTGAACACGATGAATAGGTAAATGCCGCCGACGAGAATCGTGATGACAAACGGGATGAGAATCTTCTGCCAGGTTTTCAAGCACTACCTCGCGTTGCATCAAATCGTGCGGTCACTTAGCAAGAGCAATTTGTGCTCACGCTCAAACTCACTCGACGGGCGTGTTCCACTTTTCAAGCGCATCCTTGAAGGCGGTCATGAATTTGCCGGCGTCTGCACCATCAATGGTGCGGTGATCGAATCCCAGGCAATATTGCTGCATAGATCGGATGGCGATTGTGTCGTTGCCTTCGGCATCGGTCAGCACCACTGGTTCCTTGCGCAAGCCACCTATTGCGAGAATCGCCGACTCCGGCTGATTGATGATCGGCGTTCCATATTCGCCACCGAAAACGCCGGAGTTGGTCAGCGTAAACGTGGAACCCGACGCCTCTTCCAGCTTCAGCTTCTTGGTCCGCGCGCGCTCCGCCAAGTCGACGATTGCCACAGCAAGATCGCGAAAGCTGCGGCGCTCCGCCTCGCGAATCACTGGGACAATGAGCCCCCATTCCAGCGCCACCGCAATGCCGAGGTGGATGTTCTCGTGGTAGCGAACGGCATTGCCCTCAAGAGCCGCGTTCACAATTGGGAAACGGCGCAGCGCGTCGACTGCCGCAGCCGCAATAAACGGCATGTAAGTCAGCTTCACCCCATAGCGCTGCTCGAAGCCAGCCCGCGACTTCTCACGCATCCGCACCACGCGCGTCATGTCCACTTTGTAAATCGAGTAGGCATGGGGGCTGGTGTGGCGGCTCTCCACCATACGCTGCGCAATGATGCTGCGCATGCGGCTCATCGGCTCCAATTTGCCAACCACCACCTGCGGTGGGGCCAGCGGCGCCTGTGGCGCGGGAATTGCCAGGTCCTGAGGTTGTGCCATAGCACCCGCACCGCCGTTCTTCATGTACGCCAGAACGTCATCTTTGTTGATGCGCCCGTTCGATCCAGTGCCCGTGATCCGGCTCAGATCAAGCTTGTGTTCCCGTGCCATGCGCCGCACCAGCGGCGACGATCTAAATTCCGTCGGTGGTGAGGCTGGCGACGCCTGGGTAGCGGGTGTTACTACCCCGCGAGTTACCAGAGTCTCAGCCGGGGAAGGCGCGGTTGAATCGGTAGTACTGCCATCCGGTTGACCGACTTCGGTTGCGCCAGTGACGCCACCAGCCTCACCGGAGGTGCCAATCACCGCGACCACGGTATTGATCTCAACCGTCTCGCCCTCGCCAACTCTGATTTCGGTGATCACGCCGTCAACCGTCGACGGAATCTCCGCATCCACTTTGTCGGTCGAAATCTCGAAGAGCAGGTCGTCCTTCTGGACGGCGTCCCCGACCTTCTTCAGCCACTTGGTAATGGTGCCCTCGAAGATCGATTCGCCCATCTGGGGCATTACTACGTCAGTCGGCATGAAGATTCTTTCTCCGCAATCCGGGGCGACGGAACAAGCCCGGGTTCAGCCGGATTATAAATGTCAGCATGTACCGCTCGCCGAGCCGGGTCGCGCCCTGCAATCGCGCGAACTGCAGAAAGCTCACACTCGTTCCGGATGGGAAAGTTCGCCACGCAGGCGCTCGACCTCGGGAGGAACCTGGAGCGGCGTGTCTTCGGCAGGAAATGTGCGCCGCTCCTGATCTGCGTCTCCATGCTTTGGAGTTCTGGGCTCTGGAGTTCTGGCGGCAATCTCCCGCAAGACGTCAAGGCTTTCGACCGCCAGCATCGGCTGCTTGAACACCATGCCGAACTGCCTCGCGGCACGGTTGGCGATGGTCTCAAGGTCAGCTAGTTGTCCCGGATCGGGCGCCTCGCGCTCCAGGCTGGTCACCGGCTTGTCGGTAATGCCACAGGGATTGATCAGCCCGAAATCTCGCAGATCTGTCGTCACGTTGAACGCAAATCCATGCGACGTGACCCCGCGCGAGACGTGGATGCCGATTGCGCCAATCTTGCGGGCGCTCCCGTCAAGCGTGCTTCCCTCTTCCGCCACCCAAACTCCGGTCAGCCCCGCAATGCGTCCGGCGCGCACACCGAATCCCCCGCACAGGCGGATCAGCACTTCCTCCATCTCGCGGACGAAGTCGACAGGTCCCATCCGGCCTCCGCCTGGCCTCTCCAAACTTCGCAGATCGAAGATCGGATAGCCCACAAGCTGCCCCGGCCCGTGATAGGTCACGTCTCCGCCGCGGTTGATCTGGTGCAGGGTCACGCCGCGCGACGCCAGCAATTCGTCCGAAGCCAGCACGTTGGCGCGGTTGGCGTGCCGGCCCAGCGTCAGCACCGGCGGATGC
>JANXQR010000785.1 GCA_025353435.1 Acidobacteriota bacterium
GGGGTTTCAGACTCGCGGAATTATAGGAGAAGGCACACACGACCTACTGAGCCAGCAGAGCAATCACGGCCACGGCCGCTCCAATAAGCAGGCTCATGCGATCCGTAAGCGCGAATACGACCGGGTCCTCATTCAGGTCTCCGCGCGAAGCAAGCAGCCACACCCTGCACAGCCAGAGGATCAGAAGCGGCATTATCAGCCAAAGGAGTCTCGGCTGGTGGTACAGCGCGATCACGTCGAACCCGCTGATGTAGTTGGCAAACACCACAACGGAGGCAAACGCGCTGGCCGTGCCAAAACTGCGCATCTGCTCAATGTCAGACAGCTGATAGCCACGACCGTTCTTAGGAGTCAGCCCGTCTTGCAATGTGCTTTGCAGTTCGGCAAACCTCTTGACGATGGCCAGAGACAGAAACAGGAAGATAGAGAATCCGGAAAGCCAGTGCGAAATGGGGGTCGAAGTCGCGGCTCCGCCGGCCAGCAAGCGCACCGTGTAAAGGCCTGACAGCGCCAAAACGTCCAACAGGACCATGCGTTTGAAGTAGAGTGAGTAGGCCAGGGTCGAAGCAAAGTAGATGCCCATCCAAGCCGTGAATGCGAGAGGCAGGAACAACAGGCAAACCGACGAAAGAACGATCAGGAGCGCGCTGATTCCGAGCCCAGCCAGGACAGACAGGTCTCCCGCGGCAAACGGACGCATGCGCTTCTTCAGGTGGTGGCGATCGGCATCCATATCGAGCAGATCGTTAACCAGGTAAGTTCCAGACGCACAAAAGCTGAAGCAGAAGAATGCCAGCAATGCGGAAAGGGCCACATTCAGGTTCCATTTGTGGCCAAGAATGAACGGCAGAAAGATCAAAACATTCTTGGCCCACTGATGAACCCGGATGGCGCGGATCACGCTGGGGATAAATGGCGCTCGGTCAGTGAAGCACTGCTCGACCGTGACGCCCCGAGAGCGAAGCGAACTACGCAGAGCCATGCTCGGGTTGGCCAGCTTTGGCTCGACGGAGGCCGCCAGCAACTCCAGGTCAGGCATGGCATTGCCAACATAGTCAAAATCGCAATTATTGAAGTACTGCCGAAACTTCGCCAGCTTGGTTTTCCCGGTGAGATTGGTCGCTCCATCGCTGGCCAGAACCCCGTCAAACAGCCCCAAATGGGTTGCGACCCGCTCGGCCAAAGCTCGATCCGCCCCCGTGGCAAGAAAAATCGGACGCCCCATTTCGCGCTGGATGTGCAGATAGGCAAGCAGTTCCTGGTTATAGGGCAGGCGCGTCACGTCAAGAGACGCGGCCTGCGTCAGGTGCGCCTTCAAATTTGCTTTTCCGCCCGCAAGCCATCCTGGCAGCTGCAGCAGAGCTCTGGGATTCTTCCGAACCAGCAGCATGAAGCTGTCGTACAGAGTATCCACCTTGGTAAGGGTGCCATCGAGATCTACGCAAAGCGGTCGCTGCACAGCTTGCGCACGATCCGTGACGGCATGACTCCCGGGTTTACCATTGGTTTCTCTCAATGTGTCAATCCAGCCTTCACCCCACGCGGCGACGTGCTTCTCGCCCTAAGCTTGGTTCATATCCGGGCTTGGTTCTTGTCCAGGCTTGGAGCACGCCATCGAACGGCAATCAGGGATGATTATTCCATCATAAAACGTGCTCCCTCTGCATTCTATGTTCGTATATATCCATCACCAAAGAGGATAGACCAGCAGGTCGATTCCGGGAAACGGTCGTTTGTGGTACTTTGGCGCGCCTGACGCAGATTTTCCACGCTTGAATTGAGTTGCTGATCGGCTGAGGCGAATAAGAGCAGAGACATGGTGCACGATTCGCCCCCTTATGGCATTGTGAACATAACGATTCTCACAACGCTCGGCCGGAATTGCCAGCCCGCACGGCTACATTCATAAAAGAGACTGACTCGATGAATGAAATCATCACTGGATTATCGGAAAGTCACGAGGCAACAATCGCATGATTGAGGATGGCTATCTCAAGACGAACGACAACGAGAGCGATTGGTTGGCTTCAAGAGATTGGCTTATTTTGCCCGCGATGGGATTGATAACGATCCTCTTTCTATTAACATCCACTGAGTTGATTGCCCGCAAAATCTACCCCAAGCTCAGCACGATGGGGGAGGACTGTATGGTGTTTGGCGACGCCGCTACGGGAGCCCGCGCAATTCCAAATTCGGTGTGCTGGGATAAGCTTCCTGACACAGAGTTATCGGAATACCGCTTCGACAGTTGCGGGCACCGAGCTCAGATTGGATGCGGGCCGAAGCCGCCAGGGACCTATCAAATCGTGGTGCTCGGTTCGTCCGTCGCAATGGGAATGAGAGTGCCAGTCGAAAAGACCTTTGCGACACTTTTGCCTCAGGAACTTTCACTCAGGACCGGACAATCGATTCGTCTCTATAACGAGGGTATGCCCTGGCGTCCGCCCAGGGTGATTGCGGCCCATATCGACGATGTGATTGCAGAGAAACCCGATCTAATCCTGTGGATAATCTCACCCGCTGACATTGGTGAAACATCGAAATTGGTGCGAACAATGACCCCGGACGCTGGCTCAGCCAGCTCAAACAAAAGCACGGGCGCGCGCGGACTCGCGGACTCTCTCATCCTCGGCTCCGCACGAAGATTTGTTGCCACCGCCATCCAGAATCAGGCAACAGGAAACCTGTTACGAATTCTCCTCTATCGTATTCGCACTCTATATGTTCATAATTACTTGATGCGCGGCAGCGACGCTGATTTCTTGAGATCCGATCCGAGCCCGAAGTGGGCGGAAAACTTGAATCAATTCGATGGGTATGCGGACGAGATTGAAAGAAAGGCCAAGCTCGCTGGAGTGCCGGTTGTCGCCGCGTTTCTGCCTAATCGTGCTCAGGCTGCCATGCTATCGATGGGGACTTGGCCCAAGGGCTCCGACCCTTACTGGCTCGATCGTGATTTGCGCGCAATTGTCGAGAAGCATGGCGGCACCTACCTCGACATCGTGCCGAATTTCCGCACCATTCCCAATGCTGAATTCGACTATTACCCAGTTGACGGTCACCCGAATGCGCAAGGTCACGCATTGATAACCGGCATGCTCGCCGACGCATTCATCCAAAGTTCAATCCCCGGGTTCCGTTCTGCCTCTGAGCCTGACTCGTCGGAACATGGCAGGTGAGCCCGACGATCCTGCCTTCTCGCACTTCGACCAATGACCAAGGAATCCATTTCGAGCCGAATGCTCACAGGAGCTCGATCAGAGTTAATCCTTGCAAACGGACCTGTGTAGACTGCATTTCACGCCGCATGATACCAAGAGGTTGGTCGATACCATCGTCCAATAGAATTCCCACGACCCTTCTGGCTAAATCGCAAAGTATCGGGTCCACGTTACTCGGATTTACCAGGTCGATGTTCGCCAATGAGTCCCTGTCTCTTGTCAGGCCGAGGCAGCACCTAACTCCCGCCACCGTCCTGATCGAAGGAGTCCACAAATGCGTTCTGACATGGTTCCAGGAAACCCATTCCCCGACTATCAGCTGCCCGATCACACAAGCACAGTGCGGAAACTCAGCGAACTACAGGGTGATGACCCGCTGATTCTCACGCTCGCGCGCGGCAATTACTGTCCGAAAGAGCACCAGCAACATCTGGAACTGGCATCGTTCTATCCGAAAATCGCCGTCGGCTACACCCAGATCGCTACGATCTCCACCGACGACCATCACACCCTGCAGGAGTTCCGTGCATCCATCGGTGCCCAATGGACGTTCCTGTCCGA
>JANXQR010000793.1 GCA_025353435.1 Acidobacteriota bacterium
CGATCAGTTGAAGGCCGCGCAGCCGACACAAGCGATTGTTGCAAGTCCATCCGAGTAGTGACCCGCGCGTTCACACAGCCGCAATGATCATCCCAGTGCACTCCCCGAATCCAATGCGGGGAAGACCTTCGCGCTGCGTGAAGGCGAGAAATGTGACCTGATCTCCGTCTTCCAAAAAGACGCGGGATTCGCCGTTGGGCATGCGCAGAGGTTCGGCGCGGTGTTTCATCTCAAGCAAACAGCCTTCTGATCCTTCCGCCGGGCCAGAGATGGTGCCGGTCGCAAGCAGATCGCCAGGACGAAGGTTGCATCCGTTGCTGGCGTGGTGAGTGACGAGTTGTGCAATCGACCAATAGAGATCGCGCATGTTGCCGCGGCTGACGCGCATGGGCGGGATGTTGGATTCCCGCATCTGGCTGGATTGCAAGGAGACCTCGAGTGTGAGATCGATTGCGCCCTTCGCCGCTGAAGAGACGAGATAAGGCAGCGGAACGGGATCACCTTCGGGACGCGCGGATACGGGGACCCGATAGGGCGCGAGGGCTTCCAGGGGAATGATCCACGGCGAAATTGTTGTGGCAAAGTTCTTAGCGAGGAATGGGCCGAGTGGCTGGGACTCCCACGATTGAATATCGCGCGCGGACCAGTCATTCACGAGACACAGGCCGAAGATGTGCTGTTCCGCTTCGTCAATGGGGATGGGCATTCCGAGCGAGTTCCCTGCCCCGATAAACATTCCTACTTCAAGTTCGTAATCGAGCGAGCGCGATGGGCCGAAGCTCGGCTCTGCGCCCAGTGATGGCTTGATCTGTCCTGACGGCCGGCGCACTTCATTGCCGCTTACAACGATTGACGAGGCACGGCCGTGATAGCCAATGGGCACGTACTTGTAATTCGGCAGTAACGGATTGTCAGGGCGAAAGAGTTTGCCAACGCGCGTGGCGTGATGGATGGAGGCGTAGAAGTCGGTGTAGTCCCCTATCTGCACGGGGGTCTGCATTTCGACTTCGCGCATTGGGACCAGGGCTGACGCAACGCGGTGCAGCGTGTCGTCACTGGCGTGATCCGCTGACAGAAGCTCGGATATTCTTAGGCGGAGCATGGTCCAGGCTTCAGGGCCGAATGCCATGAGTGGGCTGAGAACGCTCGCCGTGCAGGCGTCGATGATTTCGGCTGCGAGCGGCGCAAGTAAGTTTTCAGAGGCGCAGGCACCCAGATCGAGGATCTGTTCGCCAATGGCGACGCCGATGCGCTGACTGTGCTGGTGGCGAAACACGCCGTAGGGAAGATTCGCGAGCGGGAAGTCAGTTTGGGGATCGTTCGCAGAGACGACCCAGCTTTTCAAAGCCATCCAAGTGCCTCGAAATCAAAAAGGGGTTCGACGAATGTGCACGAGCCGTAGCTCGTGACAGACACCTGCCTGATTGTACGCACCTCGCCGCGCGTCGAGTCTCTCGTCAACCTTTCAATCGTGCTCATTCTTTATTCGGATGCGGCTCTTGGATTGAAGTGCTTCTTGAGCCCCTGCCAACATTCGAAATACTCGTGCTGCAGGATGCGGGTGTTCATTGCAAACTCCGTGGGGCGCACCACTAGTTGGGTCTCGAACATGAAGGCCAGTGTATTGGCGAGATACTGCGGCTGGAGGTCCGCATTCGTGGCGCGCTCGAAAGTCTCAGCGTCTGGACCGTGCCCGGCCATGCAGTTGTGCAGGCTGGCGCCGCCTGGAATGAAGCCCTCAGCCTTCGCATCATAGGCACCGAATACCAGGCCCATAAATTCGTTCATCAAATTGCGGTGAAACCACGGCGGGCGAAAGGTGTGCTCGGCAACCATCCAGCGCGGTGGAAAGATTGCGAAGTCGCAGTTAGCGGTGCCGTGAACGACCGATGGCGCGGTGAGAACGGTGTAGATGGATGGGTCAGGATGATCGAAGGAGACGGTGTTGATGCAGTTGAACAACGCCAGATCATATTTATAGGGCGCGTAGTTTCCGTGCCACGCAACCACGTCGAGTGGCGAGTGATCAATGAATGCGGACCACAGTCGGCCGAGGAACTTGGCCGTGATGTGGAACTCGCCGTCGCGGTCTTCATAAGCGACGACAGGAGTTTTGAAGTCGCGCGGATTGGCAAGACCGTTGGCGCCAATGGGGCCGAGTTCAGGAAGGCGAAATGGGAGACCGTAGTTTTCGCAGATATAGCCGCGTGCGTTTTTCTCTGCAAGCACGACACGAAACTTGACGCCGCGCGGAATGACGCAGATCTCCCCGGGAGCGACGTGCAGAATGCCGAGTTCAGTGTGGAAGAATAATGCGCCGAGTTGTGGCACGATGAGTAGCTCGCCGTCGGCGCTATAAAAAAAGCGATCTTGCATGGATGTGTTGCACGCGTAGATATGGATTGCGAGGCCGGTCTGGAATGCGGGATCACCGTTGCCGCCGAGGGTTACGATGCCGTCGACAAAGTCGGTTGGCTCGCCGGGAATTGGCAGGGGATCCCAGCGAAGTTGATTGGGTGTTGTCGGCACTTCCAGGAATGGGCCGCTGCGGATCAGCTTCGCGGGAATTTCTTCATAAGGCCGGTGCGTGACCGATGGACGGATGCGATAAGTCCAGGTGCGGCGATTGGTGGCCCGGGGCGCGGTGAAGGGCGTGCCACTGAACTGCTCAGTGTAGAGGCCGAGGGGGTGCTTCTGTGGTGCATTCTGACCCTGGGGCAGCGCGCCGTCTTCGGCTTCGGTGGCGAACTCGTTGCCGAAGCCGGATTGATATTGGAGCTCATCGGACATTGGGACGTTCCCTTTCACAAGCGGCCGTCGCGGGCGCGTTGCTCGGCCTCGCGCATGGCCTCGTAGATCTGATCGAAACTCTCGACGGCGAATAGAACCTTCTGCATTTCGTCCACCTTGACGGGCGTGTCAAGGACCTCTTCGAGCGAGAAGTCGTGAATCTCACAGCCTCCGTTAATCACGTTCTGGCACTCACCGTGCGAGCTGATGATACCGCTGCCGTAGGCTTTGATTTCGCTTCCCTGCCGGATCAGTCCGAACTCAACGGTATACCAGAAGAGGCGGCCGAGTTTCTCAAGAACAATTGCATTGGAGGTTGCGGCACACACGCTGCCATAGCGCTGCAGAAAGTCCCCGAACACTTTGTGTGAGTGCATGGGTACGTGGCCGAAGACATCGTGAAAGATGTCTGGCTCGGGCGTGTACTCAATGGACTCGCGGCTGCGCAGCCAGGTGGTGGTAGGAAAGAGACGGTTGGCAAGCATCTCAAAAAACGCGGGCGCAGGCAGAAATCCGCTGACTGGGGTGGAACTCCAGCCGGTGCGGGGCCCGAGTCGCGACGAGATAGCGGCAAGGTCCGGCATGCGGTCGCGCTTCAGACCGATGATCTGAAAGCCTTCAAGGTACTCGCCTGCAGCGTGCTTCTCAAGTTCGGGGAAAACGCGGCCAACCAACTCGGCCCAGATGGCATGCTGCTCATCGGTGTATGCCGCGTAGTCCTGGCGAATGATGAAAGGCGCAGCGGCTGTAAGTGTTGCAGTGGCCATGTGCATGTCTCCATGCGGTGAGCGGTGCGTTTGCGTTTTGAAACTTCGTAACAGAGTTTTGAATCTGGCAATAAAGTGATTCAGGTGTTTCTTAAAGGTTGCCGCGCAGTTGCTGTTCGCGCTCAATCGCTTCAAAGAGCGCCTTGAAGTTGCCCTTGCCGAAGCTGCGACTGCCCTTGCGCTGGATGATCTCGTAGAACTGGGTAGGACGGTCTTCCACCGGCTTGGTAAAGATCTGCAACATGTAGCCCTGGTCATCGCGATCAACAAGCACGCCTAGCCTTTCGAGCTCTTCGAGAGGCTCGTCAATCTTGCCGACGCGCTCCTGCAATTCGGTGTAATACGAATGCGGGACATGGAGGAAATCAACTCCCTGCTCTGTGAGCTTTGTAACAGTATGCAGAATGTCGTCGGTGGCGAGCGCGATGTGCTGCACACCAGGACCGGGAAAGAAATCGAGGTACTCTTCAACCTGCGAACGGCGTTTTCCTTCAGCAGGCTCGTTGATGGGAAACTTCACGTAGCCGTTGCCGTTGGCCATCACCTTCGACATCAGGGCGGAGTACTCGGTTGAAATGTCCTTGTCGTCAAAGTGCTGATAAAGTGAAAAGCCCATAACACGGCCGTAGAAGTCGACCCATTCATCCATCTCGTGCCAGCCAACGTTGCCCACCATGTGATCAATGTGAAGCAAGCCCACTGGGCGAGCCAGGTGATCCTCTTCGATGACCTGGTAACCAGGCATGAAGGCGCCATGGTAGTTGCCGCGCTCAACGAAGGTGTGGATGGTGTCGCCGTAAGTTCGAATACTGGCAAGGACAACCTGGCCGTCATCGTCAGCCTTCACGTAAGGCTCGGCTACGCTGACTGCGCCGCGGCTCGTGGTTTGCTGCCAGGCACGGCGGGCATCGTCTACCCATAGGGCGATCACTTTCACCGCGTCACCGTGGCGATGGATGTGGTCCGCAATGGGATGGCTTGACCGCAGCGGAGTTGAGAGCACGAATCGGATCTTGCCCTGTTGCAAAACATAAGAGGCGCGATCGCGCTGTCCGGTCTCAGGGCCGGCGTAAGCAATCAGCGACATGCCGAATGCGACGCGATAGTAGTAGGCAGCCTGGCGCGCATTGCCTACATAGAATTCAACGTGGTCTGTGCCCTTCAGAGGCAGAAAATCGCGATCGTTTGTGAGCGATGCAGCTTGAGAATGTGAAGCAACGGGAGCTGAGACGGGGAAAGCGCTCATATCTCGACCTCGGACGCCGGATGGGGAACGGAGGAATTCCGGCTAGATAAAGAGTAGGCCCGTGCGAATGGAGTCGAACATAGAGTACCGAAGGATTTAATGCACCATTGCCTAACACTTTTCGGCATAATGGCTATGCAACCTAAGGATTGCTGGCCCATGTCTCACAAGAAAACGCCGAATGTGGTTGAGCTCGATGCGATTGCATGGAAGATTGTGGAATCTCTGCAGAGAAACGCGCGCCTGACGTTCGCGGAGTTGGGACGCAAAGTGGGACTTTCGACTCCTGCGGTGGCGGAGCGGGTTCATCGGCTGGAAGAAGCCGGCGTAATCTCCGGCTATCACGCGCAGGTGAATCTATCGAAGCTGGGGATTCCGATTCGCGTTGTGATGCGGCTGACCATTCCCGGGGGCGAACTGCAGATGAGCCGCACAGTTTCAGCCATCCGAGACTTGCATGAGATCAGCCGCTGCCATCGCATTACGGGCCATGAATCGTTTGTTATCGAGGCGGACGTGGTGTCGATCCGGCACATGGAAGCGCTCATTGACCGGCTCTCGGCGCTCGGCGCGACATCGACTTCTACAGTGCTTTCGTCACCCGTGGAGAGCCGGGAGTATACGGCGAAGCAGATTGAGTCGTTTGCGAAGTACCTTTGAGAGTATCGTCACGCGATCCAGTTGAGACATCCCGCAATGCTTGAGCTCAGCCCGCTTGCGCTCGCGCACCCCAAGGTTTAGGTCTGGCCTGCGACTGATGGCAGAGTTACATTGATCGACCCACCATTTGTTGCGCTCCCGACCACGCCCCCGCGGTGCAGGACACCGTCGACGATCTAGGCCAGGTCAACATCGCGCTCTGACCTGGGAAGCACCGTGGCTGGGCTGACACTCAATGAAACGACGAGCGGCAAGACTGCAACAGGCTGTGTTGTTGCGACTCGGGTGTTTGCTCCGCCGCAGCCGGAGAGCACCAGCAAAAGCAGGAGAAGAAAAACTGAAGAGGAGAGCAGGGGATTTGGGTTTGCCCTAACTTGCATGGGAAGGTGCTGAGTTGATCTTCAGTTTCGAATCAATTGTGAAGCGTCATATCAAAGTCGGGTTGATTCCTAGACTTCGGCTGTAACCACTATCACGAGGCTTGTGGCATTACCTTTAGGTGACCAAAAGTAACTTCATTATTTGCTAACATTGGTAACCCATATTAGTAACTCATTTTAGTAGCTCTGAGTCAAATTCAAACAGTTTTGAATGTCTGCTGCGAAGCAGCTTAGTATTACGAGGACTTAGTGACCTACAAATCTTTCATGTGTGAGATATCTCACGAAAGACTGTGACGCGTGGCACATATGGATGTTATGAGAACTGCGAAATTCGCTGAGTGCCTGCAACGAGCGCGGGTGCAGAGAATGAGAAACGCAAGGCCTTGGGCATAACAAGGCCAAGTGCAAGATTGTGATTTTGTCCTGTTTCGTTGTCAATTTGGTTCTCCACATTTGCAGTCGGCATCCCTGCCGAATAGATCCAATCCTCGATCGGTCCTGACGCGGCCACTCTCCCCCGGGATGACTTCGTCACTTATAGGTTCTATCGAGGTCAATCCAAATCTAGGTCAATTGCAGGGTCATCTGGAGCTTTTGAGACTCAGCCGTGAGTCAGCTCCTCAGGAATGCTCGCGAAAAGTAATGGGCCAAGGTAACAGACGAGGAAATCGGTTTTGTGTGACCGCACGGGAGATCCTTGCCGTACAGGCGAATGCAAAACATGTGATCCGGCGGGTGGAAATGTTCCGCTCGCCGGCGCAGAAGTCCTCGAGAGTAACTGCACGTGAGGAGCGATAGGATGAATAGGCAGAAGAAGGCATTATTCGCGGTTCTCGTTTTAGCGAGCTTTATGCTCGCATCTTCCCTGGGTCACAGCCAGACAAATGGCGCAACCAAGAAGCAATCAACACATCCGACACCTGCGCCTTCCGCGGCTT
Organism: Acidobacteriota bacterium; assembly: GCA_025353435.1. Lineage (GTDB taxonomy): Bacteria > Acidobacteriota > Terriglobia > Terriglobales > Acidobacteriaceae > Telmatobacter. The sequence goes on from JANXQR010000793.1 coordinate 6,785, forward strand.
GCGCAGCGGGACAGATGCGGTGTGTCACTCAGGCGGAGCGGCAGGAAGCAGCAAAACGATCTGCGATCATCCGCAGCGCTCACCCGGCTACCGGCGTCTCAGGGGCAAGTTCACAAAGCATCCCTGCCACTGGGTTTCCTGGAGCCCGGAGTGCGGCTCTTCCAGGCGCCACGCCCTTACTTCCAGGTTGCCTGACGCCATCCCTGAATCCAGGCGGTATGCCGGACTACATGTCAGGATGCGTGGCCAACTATGCGACGAGCCCATTGCCCATTGTGACCCCAGTTGTGGGGGGCTACGGCACTTATGTTTCTGGAGGCTTGCGCAAGTTCATTGACCCGCTGCCATCAATTCCTGTTGCTGTAGCGGACACAATCACGTATCCCGGCTCCGACTACTACGAGATCTCGCTTGTGGATTACTCACAGCAGATGCACTCAGATTTACCCAAAAAGACACTCCTCCGCGGTTACGTGCAGACCAACAAGGGAACGGATGCGACTGGTCAGAACACCATAGCGCCGGCCCCAGTCCAGTACCTTGGCCCTCTCATCGTGGCGGCAAAAGATCGGCCCGTTCGGGTGAAGTTCACCAATAACCTGCCATTGATCGGCGCTAAGGACGCATTCGGCCAGGACGG
>JANXQR010000833.1 GCA_025353435.1 Acidobacteriota bacterium
CGCCAGCATGAGCCCATGCAGAAGCCCCCACACAATGAAGTTGACGCCGGCACCGTGCCACAGCCCGCTGACGAGCATAACCATAATCACGTTGGCGTAAATGCGAGGCCGTGAAACGCGCGACCCGCCCAACGGAATGAAGACGTAATCGATGAGCCAGCGGGTGAGAGAGATGTGCCAGGATTGCCAGAACCGCTGAATATTGCGGCGTCCATAAGGCCAGTCGAAGTTTTCTGGCACCTGAATGCCGAAGAGGCGGGCAGAGCCAATGGCGATGTCGGAGTAACCGGAAAAGTCGGCGTAGATCTTGATGCCGTAAGCCAATGCCCACAGAGGCAGAATGCGTCGGTCTGCGAGCAGAATATCGTGCGCGTTCAGGTGATCGGTCCATGCGGTGAGCAAGTCAGCAACCGCGAATTTCTTGACTAGCCCGGTTAGGATGCGCGTGATGCCGCGCTCCCAATCGCGATTCCACCCCACCGGTTGAGCGCGGAGTTTGGGAAGGAAATCCTGATATCGCTTGATGGGCCCGGCCACCATGGTGGGGAAGAAAAGAATGAAGGCCAGATACTCGCCGAGCGTGCCTGACTCAGTTTTTCCCTCACGGCGGTCCCAGGCATAGTGATAGAATTCAAAGGTAAAAAATGAGACCCCGAGAGGAAGAAATGCACCCTGCCAGCGAATAGGATTGGCTCCGTGCGCGAAGAAAAGGCCCGTGAAGAAGTTCCAGTACTTGAAAATGCCGAGCAGAATCAGGCTTTGCGCCAGGCCGACAAAGCACCAGCGCGAGGATGGCTTATAAAGCCGGCTCATCAGCGACTCCCACAGGAAGATGAGCAGACAGAGTGCTCCCCAGAAGCCAGCCATTGTGTAGCCGAAGTACAAGAAGAAGCCGCTCCCGAAAAATACGATGACCCAGGGACGCAACGATGCAGGCGCAACCCGGTAGAGAGCCGCAGACGGGATCAAAAACAGGAGGTAATAAGTAAAGGTGTTAAAAATCAAGAGTGGAGAACTCCTGATGAGGGGATGGAATCAATCTACCATGAGCCAGTTAGCTGAACCTATTCTCGAAAAATTGACCTACAATTCCAGCAGAACTTTGAAGCCGTTCCTGCGGAGAGAATCCAAATGCCAGTGAAATTTGTTCGTCTTGTCCCTGCCGTCTTGCTATCCGTAGCGGTAAGCCTTTCTGCGGCGGATAAGCCGAAGCCCGCGCCCGCGGCATCCGCGGAAACCGATCCTTATGCCGAGGTTCAACCGGCAACCGAGACGCTGGACCTGGCGATGTACCAGCGGATTCGGAACGAGGGGCTGAACCACTCGCACGTGATGGAGTTTGGCTCGGCTCTGTTGGACGGAATCGGGCCGCGCCTGACAGGATCGCCGAATGCGAAGAAGGCCAACGAGTGGACGCGCGACACGCTAACGAAGATTGGCCTCGAGAATGCGCACCTGGAAGACTGGGGCGAATTTGGCCTGGGATGGCAGCAGTTGAACACGTGGGCGCGCCTGGTAACACCGGATATGGCTGTGCTGATTGTCCAGGCCACGCCGTGGTCGCCCGCGACGAATGGGGCGGTGACCGGCGATGTTGTTTTTGTGAGCATCCAGGACGACAAGGACTTTGACAAGTACAAGGGCAAGCTCGAAGGCAAAGTTGTCCTTCTTGGAGCTATGCGCGAAGTGCCGCCGGTGGACAAGGCGCTGTTTTCGCGATACACGGAGAAGGAACTCGATGATCTAGCCGAGTTAACCGTGAGTGCGAACGCGGGCGGAATTCCGCCAGAGATGCAGGCGCGCATGCGGGAACGCATGGAGCGGTTGCGCATGATCGACAAGATTGCGCAGTTCTTTGCGGATGAGAAGGTAGCGGCCGTGATTGAGCCCAGCCGCGGAGCATCCGATGGCGGCGGATCGGGCGGCGTATTGTTCGACGACAACGGCGCCACCCTGGGTCGCACTCCCTACATAGCGGAGAAGCGCGTCAAGGTGCCGGTGGTAGTGGCGGCAATTGAGAGCTACGGGCGGCTCTATCGGCTGACCCAGGCGCACGCGCCGTGCAGCGTGGAGATCGACGTCGAGACAAAGTTCACGGGTGAGCATGAGCACGGGTTCGACACCGTGGCCGAAATTCCGGGCACCGATCCGAAATTGAAGGACCAGGTGGTGATGGTGGGTGGGCACCTGGACAGCTGGATTGCAGGCACCGGCGCAACCGACAACGGCGCCGGAACGATTGTGGCGATGGAGGCGGTGCGGATCCTCAAGGCTCTCGGCGTCAAGCCGCGGCGGACAATTCGGATCGCACTTTGGACTGGCGAGGAGCAGGGGCTGTTCGGATCGAAGGGCTATGCGACGCAGCATTATGGGTCGGCGAAGACATCGACCGCGCCAGACCAGATGCAGCTTCCGGAGTTCATGCGCCGGGCGGCGGGACCGCTCGAAGTGAAGCCGGAGCAGAAGCTGATTTCAGGCTACTTCAACGTGGATAACGGCAGCGGGAAGATCCGCGGCATTTACACCCAAGGGAATTCCGCGATTGCGCCGATCTTTGTGCAATGGATGGCGCCGCTAAAGGACCTGGGCGTGACGGCGCTTACCAACCGCAACACCGGCGGCACTGATCACCTGAGCTTTGACGCGGTGGGGATTCCGGGATTCCAGTTCATTCAAGACGATCTGGACTATGAGACGCGCACGCATCATTCGAATCAGGACGTTTACGAGCGTCTGCAGGCGGCAGATCTCAAACAGATTGCGACAGTGGAGGCGATCTTTCTTTACAATGCGTCGCAACGGGACCAGATGCTGCCACGCAAGCCGCTGCCGAATCCTGAGTTGGAGCAGAAGATGCGGGAACCGCTGACGGGAATATTCCCCGGAGCGGTGGCGCCGGAAGAGAAGAAATAGATCGCGCAGGAAGCGTTCAAACGGCAACGGCGTTCCCCTAGGGGAACGCCGTCAGCTTTTTGGAGCCGGAACCGCAGCCTGGATGCGAAGCGCCTACGGCTTGGGTTGCGGGGGCGGGGTGTTGGAAGAGCCAGGATTGCCCTGAGCGCCGGGGTGCGGCTGAGGAGTAGGCGGAGGTGGCAACTCGGTCACGTCAACCAGTTCCACGTCGAAAATGAGATCAGAATTTGCGGGGATACCGGGATGGCCGGGCTGGTCAGGCATAGCGCGTGAACCATAGGCAAGCTGCCAGGGAATGAAGATGCGGCGCTTTCCGCCAATGTGCATTCCGGTCACGCCGTGGTCGAAGCCTGGAATCAGCCGTCCCATTCCCTGGGGAAAGGCAAGAGGCTGGGGATCGCCGAGCTTGGGTTTGCCATCGGCCCCCATCTCCGGTTTGCCATCGGCGCCGACAACCGGCTGGCGGTGATCGTCAGAGGAGTCGAATTTGACGCCGTCTGCAGCCCGGTAACCGGTGTAGAAGACCTTCCATTGCTTGTTGGGCGCGCCCAGTACGCCGGTTCCCACCTTGATTTCCTGGTAGCGCAGGGTTAGCGCGGTGCTGACAGGTCCAACGACAGGCGGCACGCCTGGAGGCAGCTTGATTGCCGTGCTGGCGGTGCCCGCGGCGTGCGCGGTCGCGGGATGAGCCGTCGTCGCCTTCGCAGTGGAAGTGGCTGATTTTTGTGCGGTTTGCGCCTGTACGGCGATGGAGCCAGCGAGGCAGAAAAGCAGAAGCGACGGTTTCATCAAGAGGTATGCTCCAGGGATTTCTTTTCAAAGGGAGTGTAACAGCAGCCTGAATCAATTCTACCGAATCCAGGTCAAATCGAGGCGAGTGAGAGAAATGCGATCCAACTTTATGTGTCCTTATGCCCGGAACATTAGATTTAGACATGGCCTCATTTTTTCTTCCCTTACTGAAATTTCTCTGGCTTCCAGTCGCTTCATTCCTGGCAGGGATTCTGAACACAATTGCTGGGGGAGGCTCGTTTCTTTCCCTTCCCGCACTTATTTCGGGCACCACTGTGTTGGGTGTGGGAGCGGTCACCGCCCAGGCCACGAACACGGTGGCGCTTTGGCCGGGACAGCTTACTTCCCTGGTGGCGTTCCGGCGGCAACTTCGCGGTTATGGGTGGAAACTGCTGCCGTTGGCGATTGCCTCCGGCCTGGGAGGGGAAATAGGCGGCCAGCTCCTGATGCGAACCGGAAATCAGCGGTTCCGGCAGATGCTCCCGTGGCTATTGCTTTTTGCGGCGGTGATGTTCATTCTGAGCTTCCCCATCGGCAAATGGCTGGCAAACCTGTCCGGTGGCCGCCGATATGAAATGTTGCTATTGATTGGCATGGTCGTTGTGAGCGTGTATGTGGGGTATTTCGGGGCGGGCGGCGGATTCCTTGTAATGTCGCTGCTTGGAATCTGCGGAGTGCACGACATCCACGAGATGAACGCGCTGAAGGTGCTGACGGCCGCTGTTTCCATCGGCATTCCGGCACTAACGTTCATTGCGGCGCGGCGGGTGGAATGGCAGTTTTGCCTGGAGATGGCGGTGCTTGCCGCGGCCGGCGGATATATTGCCGCCCGATTCAGTCCCAAAGTGAACCAACGAGCCATGCGCTGGACGGTGGCCGGCATCGGGTTGCTGACCGCAGGATACTTTTTCCTGCAAAACGCGCACCGGGGTTGATAAAACAGTTAAGCTGTTAGCTCTCAGCTCACAACCCGGAGAAATCGATGCGCTTCGTCAACCGTAGTGTGTTCGTGCTGCTTGTTTTTGGACTTCTGTTTGCCGTATCGCGCCGTTCGGGAGCGCAGGCGACCACTCCCTCCCCCACGGCTCCCGCTCAGACTGACAAGGCGCAGTCGCCTCCCGCGCAATCGACGGCACCGCAGCCCAAGTCCGAGCAAGCCTACAATCTGCCGCCCGAAAAACTTGCCCAGGCGATCACGCTGAGCAAGATCACGCTGGTGCTGGAGATTGTTGGCACGCTGTGGGGGTTGGTTGTTTTGTGGCTGCTGCTGGCCACGAAGATTGCGGCGCGGATGGGCGCTTGGGTTGAGAGTCTATCGCGGCTCCGATTCATCCAGGGGCTAATCTTTTTTGCCACGTTTTTCGTGATCACGGCACTGGCGAGCTTGCCGCTCGATGCGATTGGGCACAGTGTGAGCCGGCACTATGGAATCAGCGTGCAGGGTTGGGCAGGCTGGTTTGGCGACCAAGGCAAGGGACTGGCGATTTCAGTAATCTTGGGATCACTGATTCTGCTGCTCTTCAATCTGATCGTGCGCAAGTCGCCTCGTGCCTATTGGGTGTGGCTTTGGCTGATCACCATGCCGCTGGCGTGCGCGGCCATCATTGTGACGCCGGTAGTCATCGATCCCCTGTTCAACAAGTTTGAGCCGCTGACGAAGACACATGCGGAGCTTGTGAACAAGCTGGAGACGGTCGTCGTGAAGACGGGAACCAATATTCCGCCGCAGCGCATGTTTCTAATGAAGGCCAGCGAGAAGAGCAATGGCCTGAACGCCTACGTGACGGGCATGGGCTCGACGAAGCGCTTTGTGATGTGGGATACGGCGACGGATCGCCTGCCGGATGACGAGGTGATGTTCGTCTTCGGCCACGAGAGCGGGCACTATGTGCTGAACCACATTCCCAAGATGTTGGGGATGGTCGCAGCGGGCTTGTTCTTCGTTTTTTGGATCTGCGCGCGGGTTGCCGAATGGATGGTGCGTAAATACGGGTCGCGGTGGCAAATTGATTCCGTGGCGAGTAGGGCTGGTTTCCTGACGTTGATGTTTGCGTTCTCGATCGCCAGCTTTCTGCTGACGCCGGCGAGCAACACCATGAGCCGGCACTTTGAGCATGAGGCCGATGTGTACGGGCAGGAGGCCATTCACGGGTTGGTGGCCGATCCGCAGAAGACGGCAGTTTCGGGCTTTAATCATCTGGGCGAAGCGTGGCTGGACGATCCCGATCCAAATCCGATTGTCGAGTTCTGGGACTACAACCATCCATCAGTAAAGAACCGGGCCAACTTCGCGGCACATTACGATCCATGGGCAAACGGGGGACGTGGCGAATTCTTCGATAAGTGACGAGAGGCCAGTGGCTGAACTCCGTTCTTCTACAATCGCGTCATGCAATTTCTTTCCATTTCGAGAAGGCGGACGGATGCATTTCCGCCTGAGGCTTTCACTACGGAACTGGTGGGTCGCGAGGCTCAGCGCGTGAAGGAGCTTTACGCGGCCGGCATTTTGCGGCAGGTGTGGAAGCGCGGCGATGCCCCGGGTGCCGCGATTGTGTGGGAGGCCGCGCGCGAAGCCGAAGTGCGAGAGGCGTTGGCGAGTTTGCCGATTGCGCAGGCCGGCATGCTGGAGATTACGACGCTGATGGCACTTGAACCGTATGCGGGATTTGCCAAATAAGAACGGAACCGGGGGCCAAGAGCAAGATGCCGGTGTGGAATATACTGCGGGGTAAATTCCTGACGGATTTCACCCCGTTTGCGTGTGCAAATCTTGGCGTTTCGCCGCGCCCTGTCCGACGCCTTACACTGGAAATGTCCTGATCTTCTGGAAGAGGAGCCCGCATGGCTTATCCCACGCAATACCGCTATACCAAAGAGCACGAGTGGATCTCGGTTGAGGGCAGCATCGGCACCATTGGCATCACGGATTATGCGCAGAATTCGCTGGGCGACATTGTCTACGTGGACGCGCCGAAGGTGGGCGATGCGGTGACCGCGAACGCGACTTTTGGCTCGGTAGAAAGTGTGAAGGCGGTGAGCGATCTCTACTCGCCCGTTACAGGCGCGGTTACCGAGGTGAATGAGTCATTGAAGACCGAGCCCGACAAGATCAACTCTGCGCCGCATGAGACCTGGATCATCAAGGTGAAGTTGTCGAATCCCGCCGAATACGACGGACTGCTGGATTCGGCGGCGTACGAGAAATTCATTTCCGAAGAAACCGGCAGCTAACTGTCTCGTTTCGGTTTGATTCGAATCGCTGGAAGCTGCATCAACAAGAGTGACAATCTGTTTTGGCGTGCCGATTTCCGGCCTCGCCACAGAAGGCTTTTAGCTAGAAGCTAGAAGCTGGGAGCTAAAAGCTGCGATGCGCTATCTACCCAAATCGCCGGCCGAACGGGAGCAGATGCTTGCCGAGATCGGCGCGGCATCCATTGACGACTTGTTTGCCGTGATCCCCGCCGAGTATCGGCTGACCCGGGATCTGGATGTGCCGCGGCAACATGCAGAGAGCGAGATCATTGACTACTTCAAGGCTGCTGCCGACAAGAACGCGACCGGGTACGCCAGCTTTCTGGGCGCGGGCGCGTATCGGCACTACCGGCCGGTCATCATCGACGCGCTGGTGCAGAGGGGCGAGTTCCTCACCAGTTACACGCCCTATCAGGCCGAGATTACGCAGGGCACACTTCAGGCCATCTTTGAGTTCCAGACCATGATCGCGGAACTGACCGGGATGGATGTGGCCAACGCCAGCATGTACGACGGTTCCACTGGAGCGGCTGAGGCCGTTATGATGGCGGTCCGCGTGACCGGGCGGCACAAAGCTGTCGTGGCGCGGAGCGTGCATCCGGAGTACCGCGAAGTGATGGCGACCTACGCGAAGCACCAGGGATTGCCTTCCACGCTCGTAGGCTACGACCGCGAAACCGGACGCGTCGATTTGGCTGCGCTTGAAGCCGAAGTGACCGAAGAGACTGCGGCGGTACTGGTGCAGAGCCCGAACTTCTTCGGCATCATCGAGGACATCCCCGCCATTGCGGAGATTGCTCACAAGAAGGGTGCACTGCTGATTGTGTCCATTGCCGAGGCGGTTTCGCTGGGCGTGGTGCGGGCGCCGGTTGAAGCCGACATTGTGAGCATGGAAGCGCAGAGCTTTGGCGTGGCTCTGAGTTACGGCGGACCGTATTGCGGCGTGATCGCGGCCAAGGAGAAGTATCTGCGGCAGATGCCGGGGCGGCTCGTGGGTCAGACCGTTGACCATGACGGCAATCGCGGATTTGTGCTGACGCTTTCGACGCGCGAGCAGCACATTCGGCGCGAGAAGGCGACCTCGAACATCTGCACCAACCAGGCATTGGTCGCGCTGATGGCAACAATCTTCCTGACCGTGTATGGCAAGGAAGGGATTCGCGAACTGGCAGAGCACAACCTGGCGAAAGCCGCGTATGCGGCGACCGAGTTGAGCGCGCAGCCAGGCACCAAGCTCCTGTTCAAGGGCACCCCGCGGTTCCACGAATTTGTGGTGGAGACGGTTGAGTCGCCTGCGTTGTGGTCGAAGCGGCTGCTCGAAAACAAGATTGTGGGCGGAGTGGAGTTGGGGCGCTGGTATCCGGAGTTGGGCAACGCCACGCTGTGGTGCGCGACGGAGATGGTGACAAAGCAGCAGATTGACACGGCGGCATCGGTATTGGCGGCTGGGCTGGTGGAGGCGTAAGGCTCCGAGGGTGCTGAAATGACCAAACAAACTTATCCCCCACGGATCATGTACATCGAATGTAAGGGTGAGTCTCTGAA
>JANXQR010000840.1 GCA_025353435.1 Acidobacteriota bacterium
CCCGTCCAATTCTCCAGTGAGCGGCTTCTCCAGGAAAACGCGGTGGTTGGACTGAATCATCATCAGCGCGTGCTCGCGATGCAGCGTCGTATTCGTTGCAATGATGGCCACGTCGCATAAACCCGACTGCACGAGCCCTTCAATAGAATCGAATACAGGAGCCGAGGAGCCGCTGAGAGAAAGAAACGTGTCTGCGGCATCCCTCACGGTGGTTGACAGGCATGAGAGTTGGAAGAGATTGGATTCGAGCGCCAATTCGTGCATATGAAGGGCATGGATCATGCCCATTCGTCCGAGGCCAACTACGCCGACGCGAATGGGTAGATCCGAGATCGGGAGTGTTGATCTATTTGGCGCTATAGACATTTTTCATTCCCTTCCATGCGATCAATCATGTCCGCTGGTTGAGAACAGCAGGCTTTATTTCCATTTGCGTCCTAGGACTAGGGAAACGAGGGCAAAATTACGCCGCTTGCATCTATCTAGGAGAAACGTGTCCTACGCCACAACATGGTTCCGCACACTGCTAGGGGCACAAGTGTAGCTAGCATCAATACGATCATCCACGAAATGTTCACCTGTATGCGCTGGCTTCGAGTACCCAGCGCTAGCCAGACGAATACACCAACGGCAAGGCAGACCACAACTACCTCCCACCAGCGCCGTTTGTAGCGCTGTCCAGCCAGTGGATCATCTCCCTTCACGACTGCGTCCACCTGCTCCCTGTTCAGGTCATAGCGGTCACACTCGCGGTTCATGGCGTATTCCCAGTTCGCGAGTTCAAGCGCGGGGGGAGGAGCCACACCGATGGAGACTGCGCCGGCAATCATGATTGCGGATCCGGCAAGGACCAGTATCCTCGCAGAAGTGCTCAAAACGCTCAGCTCTCCAAAAGCCAGTGCGCCCCAAGCCAATCCCCATAACTGGTTCGTATTGGAGAGAGGGATTCCACGGCCGATGCCGATGTACTTTGCCGCAAAGTTCTGGAAGAGATCGCCGATGACCCAACAGAAACCACCTAGAAATGGCCAAAACAGCATTGGTCTAGCTCTGTGCAACTCACCTGCCAGACTGCTCACGCCACCGTACGCGAATGCTCCCAGTACAAACACCGTGCCCAACTCTCCAAAGGTAAAAATAGTTACGAAGGAGAGTGGATTCATGCCGCTGATATATGCCTTGCGGTAGGGGATATACATGGTGCCGTACAGGACGCCAGCTCCCAACGCAGCCACGATTCCCATCGTGGCTCGTCCCGGAGTACCGGACTGATGAGCGGTAGCAAACGCTAGAATTGCCGCGCCTCCAACAATGGCGGTCGCGCCTCCCAGCACCTTGGCCCATCCTTTTACGCCGGAGCCTCGCAATTCATTGAACAGGAGCCAGCCCCAAAACAGGCCCACCAGACTATTCGTATTCCAGAGCGGAAACGCAACTGCGAGTCCGACGTTGCGCACAGCAAAGATGGAAAGAGTGTTTGCGACAGCCCAAAGCATACCCGCCAACAGAGCCCAGACGATGAGGTGCGGCTTGCTGCGAAGATCGGTCAGCAGGAAGCCTGTACCCTTCAACAAAGTCGGGACCGTCCAGCGCGCTGCAAACGCCCCCATGACCATACCCATCGATATGATGAAGGGCGAGTATCCGCTATTCACAAGTTTGGTGGGCGCCTCGGCACTGCCCAGCCAGACTGCGGCAGCCAGTCCGCAGAACACGCCGAGTTTGTGCAGAGAGATGCTTGATCGTGCGCTTGCGCTCAACAATGTTTCGCTCACCAAATCACCTCACAGACATTAGAAGTGCAATTCCGAGAATCAAGACAGCCACAGGCACCCAGAGTTGCACATCGGTAAAGATGGACCTCATCGTTGATCGTTTCATGCCCTAATTTCCTCCACATATTCCGAGCAGCCCGCCGCACCGGCGCTGATCTCATCCAATCGCACAGGGCGACGTTCCTCATGGGACTTCCTCGCGGCCAGAGCCATTACCACCGGAATCCGGCCATCTATTCCCGTTACAGCGGTTGTTCGCTTCTCCAGCACCGCGGTGACAAATGATCCTAATTCCGCGACAAAGCTTTCGGTATACCGCTCCATGAAGAAGTTAAGTGGCAGATCTGTGTACACCGCTTTGCCGTTGCTGACAGTGGCTTGGTTCGGATAGCGATTCCCGGTTGCGATCAGGCCTTCGCTGCCAAGAATCTCAACCCTCTGATCGTAGCCGTAGGAAGCCTGTCTGCTGTTATCAATCGTGCCGATAACACCGTTCCGAAAGTGGAGTACAACGACCGCAGTCTCAAGATCACCTGCTTCCGCGATTTCTTTGGAAAACACTGCGCCGCCGGTTGTAAAAATCTCCTCTACCTCATCTCCAATAAGAAAGCGCGCCATGTCGAAGTCGTGAATGGTCATGTCCATGAAGATCCCACCGGAGGACCGAATATAGCTGAGCGGAGGCGGAGCCGGATCGCGGCTGACGATATGGATCAACCTCGGCATGCCGATTTCGCCGCTCACTACTGCCTTGCGAACGCGCGCGAAGTTAGCATCGAACCGGCGGTTAAACCCGATCTGTAACTGGACACCGGCCATCTTCACGGCCGCTAGAG
>JANXQR010000004.1 GCA_025353435.1 Acidobacteriota bacterium
GAGCACCATCTTGCCCGCGCCAAACACCGTCTGCGCCGCAAGCTGCGTAGCCGTTTCGCGCGGCAGGCCCACCTTCACTCCCGCCTCCGCCAGTGCCTCAATAATGATGTAGATGTACGCAGGCCCTGACGCCGACAGCCCCGTCACCGCGTCCATGTGCTTCTCATCCACCACCACCACGCGGCCCACGGTCTCAAAGATCCGCACAGCAAGCTCCATCTGTTGCGGCTTCACAAACCGCCCACGGCATAACCCCGCCGCCCCCGCACCCAGCGCCGACGGCGTATTCGGCATGGCACGAATCACCGCAATCTCCATCCCAGCCGCCTCTTCAATCGCGCTCGTCTTCACGCTCGCCGCAAACGATACAATCGTCTTCTCCGTCGTCAGCGCCGGCTTGATCTGCGCAATCAGGTCCGGCACCTGGAACGGCTTCACGCCCACCAGAATCAAATCCGACTGCCGCGCCGCCTCCAGGTTGTCCGTGCCCACGTCCACGCCCCACTGCGTGCTCAACGCAATCGCGCGCTCCGCGTGCCCCACCGTCGCGTGAATCTGGTCGGGCGCAAACAGGTTCTGCTTCAAAAATGCCTGCAGAAGAATGCCACCCATCTTGCCCGCGCCCAGCACCGCCACCCTCACGTTCGGCAACTGCGCCGGTATCTCCGGTACTCCAACAGCTATCTCCGCCATGTTCTTCCTCTTGTTCTCAGAGTGCTGTCTCCAGCATACCCGCCCCGGGCACGTCTAACTCATCGGTTGCTTCTCATGGCACGCTCTGGAACCTGCCTCTCACACTACAGAACTCTCGTTCGCCACCGCAGCGGGCAAAACTCCTCCAGCAAAGCAAAGTCCCGAGGGTTCGTCGTGATCACCGCGATCCCATTGCGCGCCGCGCTGGTCGCAATCAACGCGTCGTTGGTGAGGCGCGCTCTGCCGATCTTCTCGTATCCATGTCGATGAGCCACGGCCGCGAGAATTCTCCCGGCAAAAGTCCAGTCGCTCAGATTTGGAACCAATACACGGTTCGCTCTCTCGAAATCCCGCTCCAGCTTCTCGAGTGTCCGGCGATCGGTCGACTTGGCTCCCGCGTAAAGCTCCTCCAGCACCACCGAACTCAGCCACAGAGGAGATTCCTTTGCCCACCTCTGCAGCACAACGGGAGAATCCCCTCCGGCGCGCAAAGCAGTGATGTAGACCGACGAATCGAACAGAATCGGCAATGTCTACTCCGCAAGGCTCCCAAGGGCATCCTGGATCTGAATTCCACTCTTGAGAAAGCGCTGATTTGCTTCGAAAGTCAAACGGTTTCGCGCGTCCTCGGCAATTACAAAATCGAGCGCGCGCACCACCGCCTCCGTCTCTGTCGAGGCAGCCAATGCCTTCTTCGCACGTGCGATCTGGACCGGATCAAGCCGGAAGTTCTTGGGAACCGTTTTACGCTTTGCAACTGGCATAGTTCATCCCTCGCCCATCTAGATTAACTCCCATATGTACAAATCGCAAATCTGTATGTACCGAAGGAAGGTCCACCCAAATGCGCCATTAACCCCAACTCCAATCACTCATCGCATCCAGCAAACTCTGTGCCTTACTGAACTTTGCGTCAGCACGTCGCTAAGCGAAGTCGACTTCGTTACACCTGGCAAAGACGGCGAGTATGGACCGGACTGGTTCTTTCTTGTGAAAAAGAGCGGCCTAAAGTACACGCTCGTTCAGGCGAGCAACCATGCCACACAGTCCTGCGAAGGGGCGAACCGACTCGCGACGGTCTTAGTACGCTAACGGGCTCGCCAACCGCCCCACTCCTTAGTGAGAAGCGGCCCCGTTCCCCGTCGCAAACATCTGCGGAAACGTCATCTTCACTTCA
>JANXQR010000037.1 GCA_025353435.1 Acidobacteriota bacterium
CTTAATCGATTTTAAAAACGGACGAAGGCCGGTATGCTGAACGCATGACCGGCCTTCGTGTTTTATGGGTTGTTTCGATTTTTGCTTTCTGCACTCTCGGAGCATTTGCGCAGCCTCCGACAAGCTCCTTGCGTGTGACCATGACACCGGGAGTGGTTGAAGCAGGAGCGCCGGAGTTGATTCGCGTCGAAGCGCCGTCAGCTGACTCAGTGGATGGCGAATGGCTGGGACACAAATTTGCGTTCTTTCGGGAGCGCGATGGCGCGTGGGTTGCGCTTGCGGGTGCGGATGTCGAAGCGCCAATCGGGCCGTCGACACTGCACATTTCGAGGCACCAACATGGCCAGGATCTCGTTCTCAATGAAGACATCCTGATCCACGCCTCACACTATCGCACCGGGACGCTCAGCGTCTCACCGAAGTTTGTTGAGCCCGGGCCCGATGCGCTGAAAGAGATTGAAGAAGAGAGCAAGTTCAAGGCCAAGGTCTTTGCGTCCAGTGCGGCGGAGCCTCTCTGGGCCGGAGATTTCCATGCACCGGTGAGAGCTCAACCGACGGATAGCTTCGGCACTCGCCGCATGTTCAACAAAAAGCTTGCGAGTATTCACAAGGGCGCTGATTTTCGCGCTGCAATGGGTACGCCTGTACACGCCAGCAACAGCGGCGTTGTGGTGCTGGCGCGTCCGCTTTACTACGAAGGCAACTGCGTCATCATCGACCACGGTCTGGGCCTCTACACTTTGTCGATGCACTTCAGCCGCATCGACGTACACGAAGGTCAGCGCGTGAAGGCCGGCGATGTGCTTGGCTTGAGCGGCGCAACGGGCCGCGTAACCGGGCCGCATCTGCATTGGGCCGTTCGGTGGGAGGGTGCGTACCTCGATCCCCTGAAGCTGCTCAAGCTGAGACTGAATGGCGTGAAGTAGTTCTTCGATAAGTGGCAGCCTCATAGGATCTGACTAATTTGAAATTTGGGGTTGATGGAAACATGGTCCAGGCACCTTTCGAATTTTATGACGCACTCGCCGAGCACTACCACCTGCTGTTTGAAGATTGGAACCAGTCGATCGAACGCCAGGGAGGCACCCTCAATTCCCTTCTGCAAATTGAGCTTTCACGATCCCCGTTGACGATCCTCGACTGCGCATGCGGGATTGGCACGCAGGCAATCGGATTTGCGCAGGCCGGACATCACGTAGTGGCGTCCGACCTGAGCCCTGGTGCCGTGGCGCGGGCGAAGCGTGAAGCCGAGGTGCGCGGTTTGAACATTTCCTTCGCCGTTACGGACATGACAACCCTCGGCGAGATCGCTCAAAACGGATTCAATGTCGTGGCAGTCATGGACAATGCCCTCCCGCACCTCACGGCACCGCTACTTGCGCGAGCTCTGCGCGCAATGAGCTCGAAGCTCAACCCCCATGGATTGTTCATCGCG
>JANXQR010000038.1 GCA_025353435.1 Acidobacteriota bacterium
GGAGTTCGGGTCCGTCAGCCGGAGAAAGTTTCTCAATCAGCAATTCACCATTGCGAATGCGCTTGCCGGCATCGGGCAGGGTGACGGGGGCGAGGAAGCCATCTCGAGAGCGATGTTGCTGGTCCAGGCGCGCCTCGATGGTGTGAACGTACGCGTCAAATCCGGCGCTGGCTTGGGGTGATGGCTGGGCACAAACCGCAGCCGAGAGGACGATACCAAGAGTGGATAGCGCGATGAATCGAGCATTTCTAGGCAACATTCTCCGCTGTATTCTCCGGGAAGGACTTGAGGGCTTCGGCTTTTACTGCGGCCGGGTGTTGTACATGAATACGGCGCGGAGTTCGAGGTAGGGTCCGTGGAATTCGCGGGGCAGGGGGGGGTAGTTGGAGCCGGTCAAAGCGCCCCAGGCTGCGCGATCGAGAGCGATGTCGCCCGAAGTGCCTTCCAGCTTCATGCTTCCCGGGAGGAGGCGCCCGTCCGGGCCTACCTTGAACCGAATCTGGACCTGTCCGGTCTTGAGGATGGGTGGGTTGACTTCGTCGGGAATCAACGGGTCCCAGGTGTGTTCGGTTTCGAAGTACCAGCGCCGCAGCCAGCTGCTAAAGTCCACACCCTGGGTGTCAGAGAGGACCTGAAGGCCGCCTGCGCCCGCTCCGGGATGCATGGAGAGGCCACCGCCAGCCGGCGCCTGGTTGGCAAAGCCCGGACTGTGGGCAGCTCCGCGCATGGCGTCGTGCAGCTGGTCGGCAGGGTTCTGCGATCCCAGGGCGAAACTTGGGCGGGCGGGAACGGCTTTAGGCTGAGGGACCTCTAACTGGGGCTGCGTTTGCGGAGGCGGCTGGGGTGGGGGAGGCGGAGCTTGCTGTTGAGGCTGCGGCTGGGCCTGTTCCACCTTCGGTTGGGGCGTGGGCGGCAACGGCGGCGTGGGCCTGTTCAGGGCTTCGAGCGTTTTCTGATCGACCTGCTGCTGCCTTTGGGGGACGGGCTTGACCGTCACCTTGGGTTGTAATTTTTTGACCAGATCGGGCGGCAAGTCAAGGTATTTGAGATCTTTACGGTCCTTGATGGCGTCAAAAGGGTCGATGACCGGAGGGACTCTGAAGACGTACCTGGGAATCCAGGTGGCCATCGAGATGAGGAGGATATGGAAGAGAAGCGCCCAAAGAATGCCTTCGCGGAGACGTGCCCAGCGGCGCTCGTCTTCCAGCTCGCTGATCATGTCCAGCAGCTCGTGGGTGTCGTAGTCTATCCAGCGCGACCCGCGGACTACGGGGGCGCGGTCCTCACCAGGCTCTTGAGGAGTTTGGTCCGGCTCGACGGGGCTTCCCGCGGGAGGCTCGTTCGGCTCGTTGACGCTGGTGGGCACTACGCTGGTGGGCATTGATCCTGCGGGAACCAGCGGAGGGCACACTGCCCTTGCGGCTCCTTCTCGAGTCCTTTCGTCCATTCTCTCATCCCTTTCGAATCGAACCAAACCTTCCGGCAGGTGAGTCGCGGGAAGGGCCAGAGTGAGAGCCAATTCGAAACGGGGCGGAAACACCCCCCAAAGTACAATGGGCTTTGTGATTAGACGGATATGCGCGCTATTGGGACCTCAGGGAAGCAGAAAGGGAAGAGGTTTTGAAGGAGTTTATTGAACATTGGATGACGGAATGGAAGCTGGTGCTCCTTCCCGCCATTCTCAAGTTGGGTTTCTGGGGAGCGGCGGCGGTCGCGCTGCTGGACTCTTCCACGATTCCGGTTCCGATGGACATCCTGATTGCCGGCTGGGTGTGGAACGACCGCGCCAATTTCTGGCTGTACTGCCTGATGGCCGCGGCTGGGTCCGCAGTCGGTGGGTTGCTTCCTTATGGCCTGGGACGTGCGGGGGGAGAACTCTTCCTGCTGAAGCGCATCAATCGGGAACGCTACGAACAGCTGCGCACGCGGTTTGAAAAGCAGGAATTTCTTGCCATGATCATTCCGTCCATGCTTCCGCCGCCGACTCCATGGAAGCTGTTCGTGTTTGCGGCCGGCGTGTTCGAGATGCGGGTGGCGCCGTTCATGCTGGCGGTATTCTGCGGCCGGATGATTCGCTGGCTGGTGCTGTCATTGCTGGTGCTGAAGCTGGGTCCGGGGGCGGTAAATATCGTGGCCCACCACGCTACCACCGCGCTGCTGGGGGTATTCGGCCTTGGAATGATCTGGTTTGCGTGGTGGTGGATGCGGCGCAAGCGGAAACGGAGCGTCGCTTGAGCCGCACCTCTGATGCCGGATCTACTGAGCGGCGACTGTCGGGGCCGATGCACTGCTGAAGCGGCGAACGAGCACCGGAACGCCGAAGGCAAGGCCCGCGACGAGGGTCGTTGACAGCACGTCGTTGCGGTAGAACGGGAGCGCGGCAATGTAGCAGGCTCCAAGACCGGGAAGCGTCTGTGGATACATGGTCCCGCCAAACCACACAGCGAAGTTTGAGATAAGGAAAAACGACGTGGGGCCCAGGACGACGGCTGCACCGAAGCGGACCCAACTGGTGCGTGCGTGGAGCAGAATCTGCCCGAGGGCCATGGCGGCCACGTACCAGATCCACGTGGGGATGTATCCCTGCAGGCGGAAATCGTAG
>JANXQR010000059.1 GCA_025353435.1 Acidobacteriota bacterium
GAAATCGTCCTCGTGCCCGCTTTTCACTGGGCGCGCGGCGATGAAAACATCGGCTACACTCACGCCCTCGTCAGTTCCAACTGCGAGCACCTCAAGTTTTATGTCGCAGACAAACAAATAGCCGAGGCCGATCCCGACCGCAAGCAATTCCCGCATCTCAAGTACGCGCCCTTCACCGCGGAACTCGGCTCCCGCATCAATCCCTGGGGCGACCTTCGCATTGAGGGTTACATCGGAGGCAAGCTAGTCATCACCAAAACCATGTCCGGCAAGGGCCTCGACCAAAAGTTTGCGCTGCTCCCCGACGACAAAGCTCTCATCGCCGACGGAGCCGACTCGACGCGCGTCGTCCTCCGCGTCACCGACGAATTCGATGCCATCCGCCCCTTCGCCTGCGATCCCGTCCGTTTCGAGCTCACCGGTCCCGCCACTCTCATCGGCGACAACCCATTCACGCTCGTCGGAGGCCAGGGAGCCATCTGGATCCGCGCCGGCGAGCAGGCCGGCAAAGTCCGCCTCACCGCCCATCATCCCTACCTCGGCCCGCAGCACGTCGAGTTCGACCTGACCGCAGCCCCACCAGAAACGGCCTGACACAAAACCGCGGCTGTCGCTCAACAAAGCAGCAGCCGCGGCTGATTAAAATTTGAAAGAATCCGCTCCAAACGCCGTGCTGGAAATTCAGATCTGCATCAATATTTCGGCAGCGGCCCAAGCTTCTGCGGCGTCACGTCCGCAGCCTGCGCCAGCTTGTTCCCGGAACCGCTGGCCGCGTGCAGCGCGCGAAACGTCTCATCCGCCTTCAGCGCCGCTTCTCGATTGTTGACCGCGCGTTCAGCCTCGGCCAGCCGGTACCAGGCCACTTCGTCCGTTGCATCCAGCTTCGTAGCCCGCTGCAAAGTACCCACGGCTTTGTCCGCCATCTTGCTCTGCAGATAAACCCCACCCAATCCAACCAACGCCTGCTCAAAGTCCGGGAACCTCGCCACTACTGCCTCAAACTGGCGTCTCGCATCATCGAGATTTTTGTCGTCCGCGTTCATTTGCGCCAATTCGTACGAAGCATCAACGTTGTTCGGATCGACACTGAATTCAGCCACAAACTCGTGCTTCGCCGCCTCGCGATCATCGGCCTTGTGCGACTGCTCAAACCGCGCCTCGTAAATCCGGCCCAGCCTGAAATGAGTTCCCTCGCGCTGTGGTTCCAGCGTCAGCACATGATTGAAGTCCTCAATCGCCGCATCGAAGTCCTTCTGGCCCTCGTCCGCCGTTCCCTGCGCCTGCCACGTCCACACCGAGTTGGGCGCCTTGTCATGCAGCTTCCCCATCAAATTGAAAGCAATGTTCCCGTAGATCCGGCCCGTGTTGTAGATAACTTCGGGATCGTCAGGATACAGCTTGTTCAACTCCACCGACGTCTGCACCGCTTCGGCATCCTTGCCCAGCCCCGTGTAGGCGCGCAGCAACTGCAGCCCGCACATCCGCCGCACTTCCGGTTCCGCCGTGTACTTGAATCCCTTCTCCAGACGCGGCACCGCATCGGAAAACTGCCCCAGTTCCGCCAGTGACAGCCCCAGCAAACTCGTCAGCCTGGGCAGGCTCGGATTGAGCTTCTGCGCGCTTCGAACTTCAGAGACCGCATCCTCGTATTCGCGCAGCTTGAAATGAATAACCGCCAGCGTTGCATGCACTTCTGCCATGCCGGGTTGCAGCTTCGCCAGTTGTTCAAAGTTGATGCGAGCCTCGGTGAACTGGCCCTGTGCAAGAGCCTGTTGCCCCAAAGCCGCGTAACGCTCGGCTTCGGTCTGGCCGTGTGCCGGGCTTGCCGACACAAACAGCACACAAATTCCGACCACTACCATCCACCATAGATATGCTTTTCTAGAATTCATTACGAGAGTGTAACTTAAGTAACCATGATTTCGCGACACCGTAATCGCGTCCCAGCCTCAAAAGAGAAACCAGTTTGTCAACGGGGCTGCCCCCACTTCTGCCAGAATCACGATTCCACTGGAGGCTGCGCGGAAACCATACCCATCAAATTCAAAATCACGGTTTCCCGCAAAATCCCTCTACGGGAACCGCCAAGCCCCCGGGATCCCAATTCACGCAGGAAGTCTTCGACGACTCTCCCACGAAGGTCACTGGTTGTGTTCTCTGTATCTCCAATTGATGCATCAATAACCGAACCGAAAGGGGTTTCTCCATGTCACAAAAAGCTATGCATGACCTCGTCGTCCGAACTGCTTCGCCCGAAGACGCTCCTGCGTGCGGGAAAATCTGCTATGACGCCTTTAGCACCCTCAATGCGGCCCACGGTTTCCCATGCGACTTCCCGGCACCCGAAGCAGCGATCGGTCTTCTCTCCATGATGTTTTCCGCAACCGGCTTCTATGCCGTGGTTGCGGAGCTCAACGGCCGCATCGTCGGCAGCAATGTCCTCGACGAGCGATCCGTCGTCTGCGGCGTTGGCCCCATCACCATCGACCCCGCTGCGCAAAACCTCAGATTGGGTCGCAAACTCATGGAAGCCGTCATGGAACGAGCAAGCCAGCGTGGCGCTGTCGGAGTCCGTCTGGTGCAGGCGGCCTTTCACAACCGGTCGCTCTCGCTCTATTCCGCGCTCGGCTTTGACGTCCGCGAACCCCTTTCCTGCCTGCAGGGTCAGCCGCGTGAGCGGATCGTTCCCGGCTGCTCGGTGCGTTCCGCCACACCCGCTGACGCAGAAGCGTGCAATGCACTTTCCCGTCGCGTTCACGGCTTCGACCGCGCCGTCGACCTCAAGCAGGCCATACTCGCAGGTACCGCGCAGGTTGTGGAACGCGCAGGCCACATCACCGCATACTCCACGCATCTCGGATTCTTCGGTCACACCACGGCAGAAACAAATCTCGACATGCAGGCGCTCATCGCCACGGCTGACTCCTTCGCCGGCTCGGGCATTCTCGTCCCCTCGCGTAACAATGCTCTCCTACGCTGGTGCCTCCACAACGGCCTTCGCGTCGTGCAGCCCATGACGCTCATGAGCACCGGCATGTACAACGAACCCGCCGGCGCCTTCCTGCCCTCCGTGCTCTTCTAAACGAGATCGTACCCAATCAATCACCTCTCTTGACATTCCCTCCAGCCCTCCCCAAACCCGCTATAAGATTGCCCCTGGAGGACAGACTGAATGCTGGGCAGGCGGACCTGGATCGTCGCACTCCTGCTCATCGCTCCCGGAACGCTCTGGTTCCTCGCCGTCTGGCTCTACACCTTCCGCCCGCTCCCGCCGCTCCCCGAGCCCTCCGGACGCGTCACCACCTTTTCCGCCACCGAGTGGACCCACCTCTCCGCCGACGCAGAACGCTGCTTCCTGGTCAACAACGCCTGGAACCGCCAGGTCGCCGGCAGCCATTTCACCCAGGAAGTCTTCGATGAGAACGTGGCCGGCAATCGCGCTCTCGGATGGCGCTGGCGCTCACCATGGCAGATGGTTCCTTCCATCGTTTCCTATCCCGAAATCATCTGCGGTAACAAGCCGTGGGACGAGCCCATCGGCGCCTATCCCGGCTTCCCCTTCCATCCTGGCGACCGCCGCATTGCCGTCGACTACAACATTCGCCTCCAGGCCACCGGCATCTACAACCTCGCATTCTCCATGTGGGGCGTCTCCAAGCTGCCGGCTTCGCCCAACACCATTCATTGCGAAATGATGATCTGGATCGCCAACAGCGAACTCAAGCCTGCCGGCACCCGCCGCGGAACCATCACCGTCCAGGGCACCCGCTACGGGGTGTACATTGACGAGCACCAGCACGACAGTTCAGGCCACTACAAGACACAATGGATCTACGTTGCCTACGTCGCCCACCGCCCCATGCTCAGCGGCCCGCTCGATCTCAGCGCCTTCGTTGACGACATGCAGCAGCGCAAGATCCTCACCCCCGACCTCTGGCTCACCGATCTCGAGTTAGGCAACGAAGTCTCCCAGGGCTCCGGCATCACCGAAATCCAAAACTTCGCCCTCCACCTCGAATAACCTGCGGTGCGCGGCACTAATTCAAAACGATTTGCCGAATTACCTGCGGCAAGTCAGAACTGGTAGGTCAGCGGTTTAGTCCCTCACAATCTCAGCTCCCCCAAGAAACCGGAGCTTTCAGCCCCCGCGCGGACAAGTCGAAGACGGGCCGCCCACACACACCGCGCCAGCTTTTGAAAAAACGCAAGGCGTCACCACTTCCCTGTTGACAACCCGGCCAACGAATCCTATTCTTCATGCGCGATTCCCTATTTCCCCGATTACTCGAAAAGTTCGAATCTCACCCACTTCACAAACCGAAGCGGACCAGCTAACGCTTCGGACGCAGAGCCCTTTCCTCGGTTTTAATTCCTTTCCAACTCAACAACCGTTTCCCGGAGGCCGGAAGATGGAGCACTCAATATTTGGCATTTGCCAGAACAACAGGAAAGCTTGTGCACAGCGTCTGCAAGCCCACCTCAACCTTGCAAGCTTGATCGCAATTTTCGCCATTACCCTCACAATGCTCGGCGGATCTACCTCCACAACCACAGCACAGGAACCGGGGCTCATCGCCGCGCCCACGCCGGCATCCACCGTCCGCCCATATCCCTTCCGGCCAAAGCGCAGCGTAGACAAGGACGATCGCCCGCAATCGGCGAGCCCTGTGAACGGCTCTACAATCACCCCGGGCCCCGCGGGCGCGCACCTTACTTACTACGGCGGCCCAGCCGTATCGAGCATCAATATCGTGGTGGTCTACTACGGAAATGGCTCGTACCTACCGGCCCTGAGCACCGGCTTGCCGGCCTTCTACTCCGCCATCACTAACGGCACGTACATGGACATGCTGAGCGAGTACAGCACCCAGGGAGTGGCCGGCGGTGGCACCACGGGCAATGAACTCATCCAGCGCGGCGGAACCAACGCCTTCATCGGCAGCTATATCATCACGCCGAGTCTTGCAAACAGTGGAACCACCATCGACGACACGCAGGTCCAGGCCGAGCTCCTGGCGCAGATCAACGCCAGCCATCTGCCGACCCCGACCTACGACGCCAGTGGCAACGCCGACACGCTTTACATGATCTACTTCCCGCCAGGCATGACCATTACTTCGGGCGGCACTTCAAGCTGCCAATCGGGCGGTTTCTGCGCCTATCACGGAACAATTCCACTCGTCAGCAGCCAGAACATTCTCTACGGCGTGATGCCCGATATGCAGTCTCCCAGCGGCTGCTTCACCGGTTGCGGAAACTCGACCGTCTTCAACAACTACACGTCCGTCGCCAGCCATGAATTTTCAGAGACCATCACGGATGCCGCGGTAGGGATTGCCCCATCCCTTGCCCCGCCGCTGGCCTGGTATGACAACAACAACAACGACGGCGAGATCGGCGACATCTGCAATGCCATTCAAGGCACGGCGGACGGATACACCGTCCAGGCGGAGTGGTCGAATTTGCAAAATGGCTGCGCGCTCGGGCCAGTGACTTTTGCGGTTTCCGCGCCGGCAACCGCCACTTCCGGTTCATCGTTCAGCGTGACTGTGCAGACCCATGACAGCGCCGGTGCAAGTCTGAGTTCGTATCTGGGAACCATTCACTTCAGCAGCACGGATCCGTCCGCAACGCTGCCCGCGGATTACACGTTCACAGGCGCGGATGCAGGGGTGCACACGTTCACAGGCGTGGTCTTGAACAGCGCGGGAATCGAGTCGATCAGTGCAACAGGCACAGTGAACGTCGGATTCAAAGGCACCAGCTCGGCGATCACAGTCACTAGCGGCGTCGCGGCATCACCGTATTTCAACCTTGCCGGAGGCACCTACCACTCACCGCAGTCGCTGATCCTCACCGATCCAACTCCAGGCGCCACTATTTACTACACCTACACCGCAAGCGGCGCCACTCCCACAACCGCATCCACCGTTTACGCCGGCCCCATCACCATCAACACCAGCGGCACGGTGGAGGCCATCGCAACCGCGCCTGGCTTCTCGCAAAGCCATATCAGCTCCAAGGCTTACGTGTACTCGGCCTTGTCGCCCGCGGCACCGCCATTCTTCAGCCTGGCCGGCGGCACTTACAACACTCCGCATAACCTGACCTTGACCGACTCCACGCCCAGCTCGACCATCTACTACACCACCAATGGAAGTGCGCCCACCACCAGTTCCACCGTGTACTCCGCACCCATCACCATTGCCGCAACCGAGACCGTGAAAGCCGCCGCCATTGCTCCCGGATTTTCGCTCGGCCCCGCCAGTTCCAAGTCCTATGTCTATACCCCGCTACCAGTTGCCGCATCTCCATTCTTCAGCCTGGCTGGCGGACACTACACCACCCCGCAGACCCTCAAGCTCACCGATTCCACCCCAGGAGCCACCATCTACTACACAACCAACGGAACCAATCCGACCACCGCTTCGACTCCCTACACCGCACCCATCACCATCAGCGCGTCGGAAACCGTGAAGGCAATTGCCGCGGCTCCGGGTTACGCCAACAGCAACCCGTCCGCCAAGGCCTACACCATCCCTTAGGTCCCTGACCGATTGTTGTTTTATCAGAATTTTGGGTGCCCCAGGCTCGGCGCGCTTTTGTTTTTGCGCCTAGCCTGGGATATCTCGACACTCAACCGCGAACAAAATCATGCGGTCGGAGTTCCGGTGTTATCCACCACACAGATGGTCGTTTTTGTCTTGAAGGGACACTGCTTTTACACCTTGCGGAAAAACTCGGTTCGGAGGTAGGCGGGTAACCCCCGCATTCACCCTCCAGAATCAAGGTCGGCTTTAGTCGCGGAGGGACACATTCCTCCAATTTCTCACTCAAATTCCGCAGCCTCTTCAACCCTCGGAATAAAACCCCGCATCCTCACCTTCACTCCGCCCGCAACGCCTGCATGGGATTCAGCCGCGATGCCCTCCATGCCGGAACCAGGCAAGCCAGCATCGCTACCAGCAGCAGCGCACCCGCAACCACCCCAAACACAACCGGATCAAGAGCCTTCGTCCCATACAGCATGGACTGGATTGCCCGCGTGGCCGCCGCGCCCGCGATCAGGCCAAACCCAAGCCCAAACACCGCGGGCTTCATTCCGT
>JANXQR010000110.1 GCA_025353435.1 Acidobacteriota bacterium
GTTGTCAAGTGCCCAACCTGTGGAAAACGTTGCAATGTGCACATTCAAAACGAAATAGAAATATTGGAAAATCCATTATTAATTCAGCGAACCTGCCATACTTAAGTTAGGTCAGAAATAAGCCCCTCCCGGTACATTCCCGGAGGGGCTTTTCAGTTGATCGCTGTTTTCCTCTTGTTCGCGTGTTCTTCTTGCTCCCATGCTCCAATTGCTCTCGTGTTCACTTATTCACTTGTTCTTCACTCTTCACTGTCCAGTGTTCAGTGTTCAGTGAGAAGTGATTTAAATCACGGTGGCGCGAAATTCCCCCCTTTTCGGGGTGCAATCGCATCATTGCAAAGCAGTTGATCGTTTTTATTTTGCGTGTGCGAGTGGATTTAAAGGCAAATCAAGCCTCGAAATCTAGCTCCACGGCCTCAATCAGCGGTTTCAGCCAAGCCAGCAAAGCAAGGTGGGAAGGATGGTGCGTATAAGCATCCGCCGCGGCCTTGTCGGTAAACGTCATCAACCCCGCAAAGGTGTAACCCTGGCCGCGCGGAGAAAGGTTCGGTCCAACATGGACGTCAATCAGCCCGAGAATGTGATCGCGAAACGCGGCAATATCGTGGGCGGCGCGGGCCTTGTCGGCGTCGGTGGCCTCAGGCTTCCACTTGAAGCCGAAGATGTGAATGAACATGACTAGCTCCCCAGGGCAAACGCCCGGGCGGACTCGAGCAGGCGGCTGACCGTATCTTTCGAAGTGGACTCAGTGTAAATCCGCATCAGCGGCTCGGTCCCGCTGGCGCGCAGCAGGATCCAGGTTTCGGCGGCGTTTGGCTTGGTTTTCGAATCAGGATTGTCGAGGTAGAACTTTACCCCGTCCAGCGTCTCCTGGCGAAGGATGGTCATGCCGTCGAATCCGATGTCGCCGGCCTTGAGAGCCCTGGCCCGCGCAATGGCTCGACCCTTTATGTCGTCCGGGATGTGCAAATCGATCCGGCCGTACTGGTGCTCGCCGAACTCGGCCTGCAGATCGGCAACCAGCTGGCCGAGCGTCTTGTGCTCCTCGGCCATTACGTTGGCAAGAAGCAGGGCGTTCAGCAGGCCGTCGCGCTCCGGTAGGTGGCGCTGGAAGCCGATGCCGCCCGACTCCTCGCCGCCCATTAGAATCTCGCGCTCCAGCATCAGGTCGCAAACATACTTGAAGCCGATACCGTGCTCGATCAGCTCGCGGCCATACTTGGCGCAGATCCGGTCCAGCATTTTGGTGGTGTTGAAGGCGCGGGTGACGGCGCCGGGCCAGCCCTTGCGGCGCAGCACCCAGCTGAGAAGGACGGAGAAGATCTTGTGCGGATCGACAAAATTCCCATGCTCGTCGACTGCGCCGATGCGGTCAGCGTCGCCGTCAGTGCAGAGGCCGGAGTCGCAGCGGTTGGCCACCACCGCCTCGCCGAGGGCGCGGATGTGGGGCTCAATCGGCTCGGGGTTGATGCCGGGAAAGAGCGGGTCTTGAGAGCCGCGGATTTGGACGTGATCGACGCCGAGGCGGGTGAAGATGTCGGAGAGGATGGTGAGGCCGCAGCCGTACATGGAGTCGATGGCGAACTTGAAGCCGGACTTCGCGATCAGGTCAAGGTCGGCAAAGCTCTCGATGGCCTTTAGGTAGTCGGGAAGGAAGTCGTACTCGTGGATTGCGGCGGGCTGCGCAGACCTGGGGACGGGCTGGCCGAGGTAGCTTTCGATCTCGGCAATGATGGAGGGCTTGCCGGAGCCGCCGTACCAGGCCTTGTACTTCACGCCGTTCCACTGCGCCGGGTTGTGTGAGGAGGTGATCATGATGCCGCCGGCAGCGCCGAGGCCGCGAACGCCGAAGCTCAGGGCTGGGGTGGGCGTGATGTCGTTGGCGAGTTGGACCGGAATGCCGGTGGCGGCGAGCACTTCCGCGCAGGCCCCTGCGAAGGCTTTCGACCCGAAGCGGGTGTCGTAGCCGATGCAGATGCCCTTGGCGGGGGCTTCCTGATTTGAGCCTGAGTGGGCGTGAATGTAGGCGGCGACGGCTTCAGCGGCGGTGCGGACGTTGGCGAAGGTAAAGTCGTCGGCGATAACGCCTCGCCATCCGTCGGTTCCGAACTTGATTTGCGGGTGGGGCATTCTTGGAGTTCCTGATTTTCCTGAAGTGACAGAATATAGGATGCAAACGGGCCCGAGGTGCAGACGCGACGGCGGTTACAGTCGGAACGCCCAATATCCGGGGCGGCGTTTGGCGTGGGCCACGGCGACGATTTGAATTTCGTGCAGGAGCTCACGGAAGACAATTGAAAAGGGGTAGTGACCGAGGACCAAGCGTTGGGTTCCGTAAATGCCGTGGATAAATGCGAGGTTGTCTTTGCACGCGTTCCAGCGCCGGAAGCCATTCGAGGTAGAACCCGTCCGCAGCCTGAAGGCTCTCCCGGGTGTACCGATCATGAGCGGCCATCATCTCGCGCCTTGCCGCCGGATGGTACTTGAGTGGTTTCAATGGCCAAGCCGAGCGCGTGCTTCCGGAGACAGCCGCGCGATCATTTCGGCGCGAACCTGCTCTTCGGGAATCAGTTCAACAGTACCTGAATCGATTTCGTCGAGGCGGCACTTGATTTCGTCGTCCCAGGCAGCTTGAATCTCAGGTTCCGCCTTGCCGTTGCCCTTGATGAGGAGGCTTTCAACGAGCCAATCCATATCATCGGGAGGCAACTGAAGTGCGTCTTCGAGGATTTGCTGGGCGCTGCGGTTCATGGTAGATTGTAGCGCGGAATGAGGATCGGATCGGATTTGTGCTCAAGCACATCGGTGTCTTGGAACGAGGGTGGTACGAAACTTGATCTGCGAGTGGGTCCACGCCGGGTCTGGAGGCTACTTGGAATCGGTTGGGCAGCCGGGCCAGCAGCATTCGCGGGCGCCGTGACTGCGGAGGAACGCGATCATTTTCGTGTTGTCGGTCAAGGGGCCAATTTCGGAGGATCTATCCTGCGCCAGCGCAAGTGACAGCGGCGTGCAGCCGGAGATGGCGTTGATATCGGCATCGCTGGCAACCAACAGTTCCACCATGTCGAGGTAGTGAGACTGCACCGCCCAATGCAAAGGGGTTGCGGAGTGAATGTCCCTGGCATTGACTTCGGCGCCGTTGGCTAAAAGCAACTCCGCATCGGGCTTGAGATCGGCTCTGACTGCGTAGTGAAGAGGCGTCTGCTTCATGGTGTCTCCAGCGTTTACATCAGCGCCTCTGGAGATCAGCAATTCCACCATTTCCTTGTGGTGAAAGGAGAGCAATGCCTCGTGCAATGGAGTCATGCCGACGTTCCCGACGCTCTTGTTGCTCAGGGCGTTGACGTCAGCGCCGTTGGCGATCAGTAATCTTGCTACTTCCAACTGGTTGTTCAGGGCGGCAAGGTGGAGGGGCGTTTTCCCGAACTTGTCGAGGCTTGAAACCAGTTCGGGATGAGCCTGGAGCAGGGCCACGACCGTTTTAACTTTCCCTTTCTCCCCGGCAACATGGATGGGGCCGCACAGGGCAGGGATTGCGCAGGCGAGCGCCAGAAGCACGATGATCGCCGGGCGGGCGGGCGGGAAGTGAAGGCGTCGGGTCATGTTTGCGGTGGGGGTTGGGGCGGCGGTTGGGTTGGCAGTTGCGGCGGCGCAGGAGCCTGGGCGGGCAGCGGAAGCTCGTCTGTTTTGTACTGAATGGTGGAGGTCGAGCCCAGGCGGTGGTAGTTGGTGAAACTGGTCTGGTTGAGCATCAGGATGGGCTGGTCAAGTTTGGTGAGTGCGCGCGCGCTGTGGCCGTTATGCGAGCAGGTGGCGTTGATCTCCTCCACCATGAAGGTGAGGCTGTGCTGGGGGCAAACATAACTCTGCCCGCCGATGTCCACGGGGCCATATTCAATGACCGAGGCCACGTGGGAGATGGGATCGCCTACCTTCCAATCCGTCTCCAGGGTGATGCGCAGAATGGCGCCCGAGGTGGGATCGATGGCAAGCGAACCGTGGTATCCGGGGACATCGTGGAATGCGGTGCTGCCCAGGCAAGCGTAGTTGACCTTCTAGTGCGATTCGGCCCGGGGAACGTAATAGTGGAAGACGGCGGCAAGTCCTGCCGAGGTCTGCTCCCAGTGGTGGAAGGTCATTGTGCCCTTCGAAGCGTCGAGCAGAACGATGGCCGGCTCGGGACCGAATTCACCTCAGCTTTCGAGGCCCATCTCCGGCAACGACGGCGGGCCTGCGGTCTTCATCGGCTCCAGTATCTCTTCGCCGTTACGAAAGGTAATCTCGCTGCTGCTGCCGCCAGCGGGGAAGAGCCCCATGCGCAACGCCATGCCGTTCTTGTTGAGATCCGGGGTGATTCCGGAAGCGCTTGTGGTGGTGCGGGTGGCGAAGAAATTGGGCAGGCGCTTGAGAGTTTGAAAGACGAAAGTGCGCGCCTGGGTGATCATGCGCTGCAGTGTTTCGGCGTCGGGAGGCGGCTTGTCAGGGAGTTCGCCGGCGGGGGGATCGAGCAAGGCGGAGCGAGCCGCCAACATTTGCAAAGCGCTGGTAGCCAACGGACCGAGGAAACACTTCTTTGCGATCTGGTCCTGCTTTTCGCTGTTCAGGCGTTCGGACAACGATAGCCTGTTGAGCTCAAATACCAGGCCGTCATCCTGCATACGCTGGATAGGGATCGACGCACCCGCACGATCCGCCGTGTATGCCGCGATCTTCTTCTCCAACTGCGCCACGGTTATCGGTTCGAGGGCGCAGGCGGGAAGAACGATCGTTACGAGGACTCCGAGTAGAAACAGCTTTCGCATTCGATGTAATCCGTCGAGAGAAGGGTATGCCTCCTTGATGCGGAGTGCGGAGTGACGACGATCACGGATGGGGATGTTTGCCATTGTCAGGTGCGGATTGGCTCTGTTCCGGCGCTCACGATTTCGAGATATCGGGCATAGGCGAAAATCCGGTCCCTTTCCCTGCCTGTGGTTTCTTTGGCAATGCCCAACTTTTTGAGGCGTTCCAAAGCAGCGCTCACAGTGGGGACAGAGAGATTGAGAGCGCGCGCTGCAATGCCGATCTTGATCAGCGGCTTCTTCTGCATGTACTCGTGTACACGCAACGCAGAAAGTGCGGACCGTCCCATCGATTGAATGCGCTTTCTGTCCTCTTCAAAGAGGCTTATCAGCTCCACGGCAGTGTCTGCGGCTTGCTTTGCAGTAGTTTCCGCTCCTTCCAGAAAGAATTCAAGCCATAACTCCCAAACGCCTTCGGTGCGGACTCGCTGCAGAAGTTCGTAGTAGTGAGCCCGATGCGTTTTGAAATAGAGGCTGAGATAGAGCAGCGGTTCCCGAAGGGCTCCTCTGGCGCAGAGCAGGAGTGTAATCAGCAAGCGCCCCAATCGTCCGTTGCCATCCAAGAACGGGTGGATGCTTTCGAATTGCACATGGATCAATCCAAGCTGTACCAGCAAGGGAAGAGTCTGGGTTTCATCATGGAGGAACTTTTCCAGACTATCCAGGCACTCCATGAGTTGTTCCGGTGGCGGCGGCACAAAGGCCGCATTTCCCGGACGTGTACCGCCGATCCAATTCTGCGAATGTCGAAATTCCCCAGGGGTCCGATCCGCACCGCGTCCGCCGCGCAGGAGAATTCCGTGAATCTCCCGGATCAACCGGAGCGAAAGCGGGAAGCCCTCCCGAAGACGCTCGAGGCCGTGCTGCATTGCGGCCACATAGTTCGAGACTTCCCTCACGTCATCTATTGGAACGCCAGGCACGGCCTGGTTCTCAAACAACAACAGATCAGAGAGGGAGGACTGTGTGCCCTCAATCTGAGAGGACAAGACCGCCTCTTTGCGAACGTAGAGGTAGAGGAACAACTCCGTATCCGGGAGCAGAGTGGAGAGTCCATCCAGCCTTCCCAGTGCTTGATTCGCCCGATCAAGGAGCGGAAAGAGGGAATTCAGCATAAGTGGCGGATCGGGAGGGAGCGGTCGAGGAATGAAGGCGCGGACAGGCTCGCCGGTATTGGTGGTAACGGCATAATCCCCGGTCTGTCGATGAACGAGTGTTTGGGTCATGCAGCTTTCTTTGGCAGGCGCTGTATGAAAAGATAATAGTCTATTCTTTAATAATAAAATCTGATTTCGGCAGAAATGGTTTGAATTCTTGGGAATAGGTCACTGAAAGAACGCAGAACTCTTGTGCGGGTAAGTTTTAATAGTGGGCGGCACTATGAAAAGATAGTGGCGTATTGTTTAATAATGTGAACCACTAAAAAGAGCAGGCCAGTGAACTCTTCTGGACGATTCACTGAAGGACACTATGGAAAAACTCGTAATGAACGCATCTTTTAATAGGGAGCGATGCTATGAAAAGATAGCCGCTTAATTTTTAATAGCTGATCAGTGCCGTGCCTTTTAATAACTCGAAATCTCCTCGAGACGGCTCTGCAGGGATGTCGGCGTTACTGCCGGATTGGCGGCTCTTTGTGCGCAAGCTGCCATCACTTCTGGGCGGGGTTCCTGGACTACACTGATGGCGCGTGAAGGACCGTGCTTTTTGAGCGCGTGAAAGGTGAACTGAGCAAAATGAAGAATTTCATACATGGCGTGTTGGTTGTTTCAATGCTGTCAGGCGCGGTTACATTGAGCGCGCAGGCTGCCCCGAGTGCGCAGGCTCCATCGGGTGCACCTACGCCGCCGAGTGCGCAGGCGGCCCCGAGCGCGCCGGCAGCCGAGAGCGCTTTGACTGTCGAGGATATCGTCAGCAAGCATGTGGCAGCGATCGGAGGGAAAGAGGCGATCAGCAAGGTGAAATCGGTGCAAGTGGAAAGCTCCATATCGATGATGGGGAACGAGAATCCGAGCACAACGACGATTGTGGACGGTGTCGGATTCAAGAATGAGATGGAGTTCAACGGCACAAAGATTGTGCAGACGTTCACCGATAAAGGCGGCTGGTCCATCAATCCCATGACGGGCGCGGCCACTGCCACCCCGATGCCGGATGACGTCTACAACGCGGGCAAAGGTCAAATCAACGTTGGCGGCCCGCTTTATGACTATGCGGCCAAGGGCAGCAAGGTCGAGTTGATGGGAAAAGACGGCAGCGCCTACAAGATCAAGCTGACTTCGAAAGAGAAGGTCGAGACGACTTACCTGATTGACTCGACTTCATTTTTTATTACGTCCGCCGTGACCAAAGGCAAGATGCAAGACCAGGACGTGGAGATTACCACCAAGCTTTCCGATTATCGGAAGACGGAGCTTGGTTACGAGATGCCTTATGCGATGGACGTGGATCTGGGGGGAAATTTCTCATTCACTATCGCAGTGAAGAAAGTGGAATTGAACAAGGTGATTGACCCGGCTGTGTTTGCGATGCCGAAGTAGAGGGCCGGGACGGTGGCCGGAGTGACGACTGTCACGCATGGGATCATTACCACATTCGCCCGATTCTCGACCAGTGGTACATTCGATTCAGTAGAGAGGTCGTCCGTCGATGAGCGAGATCATTTTTGAGGTGCGCGAGGACGAAGTGGATGGAGGCTTTACGGCTTCTGCGCTGGGGTATGGAATTCATACCCAGGGCGATACCCTCGAAGAACTGCGGGCGATGGTCAAGGAAGCTGTGAGCTGTTACTTCGACGAAACGATGGATCGGCCGAAGATCATCCGCCTGCACTTTGTGCGGGACGAAATCCTGGTCCAGTGAAGCTGCCGCGCGATGTCGATGGCACCCGACTTGTGAAAGCGCTTGGCGTCTTGGGATATGAAGGGAC
>JANXQR010000113.1 GCA_025353435.1 Acidobacteriota bacterium
GAATGCGTATGGGCATTCAGCCATACTGAATTCTGGCGGAGCACTACAGAAATCTGCGGCGATCGTCCGACCAACCTCTTCGGTCCGCGATCAGCCCTGTTCTTATCAGGAAAGGAAATACCCCCCCCACCCCCCCTCCTGTCGCCTTTTCTTCGCCTTCAAGCGCTGATCGGATCACTATAATTGCTTTCGGAATGTTTTCGGCCTGCATGATCTGACCGGCTCCAGGGGAAAGCAAATCGATGGCAAATCTTCAGGGAAGAATCGCGCTCGTGACCGGCGCTTCGCAGGGAATTGGACGGGCTTGTGCCCTGGAGCTGGCGCGGGCCGGAGCCACCGTGGCGCTGGCGGCGCGGAATGAGGCAAAGCTGGCCGAGGCGGCAGCGGAGATAGAAGCGGCGGGCGGCAAGGCGGCGGTGTTTTCGCTCGACGTGGCCAGTGCCGACTCAATCAGCGCCGGGGCCAAGGCGATCCTCGAGCGATTCGGCAAGGTCGAGATCCTGGTTAACAACGCCGGCATCACCCGCGACGGGCTGGTGCTGCGCATGAAGCGCCCCGATTGGGACGACGTGCTCACGACCAACCTGACCGGCGCGTTCCTGCTGACCCAGGCGATCCTCAGCCCCATGCTGCGTAACCGCTGGGGACGCATTATCAACATCACAAGCGTGGTGGGCCGCACGGGACAGGCCGGCCAGGTGAATTATGCAGCTTCCAAGGCCGGCCTGATCGGCATGACGCTTTCGCTGGCGCGCGAGGTGGCCTCCCGCGGCATCACCGTGAACGCGGTCGCACCGGGGTACATTGAGACGCCCATGACCGCTGTGCTCGATGAAAAGCAGCGCACCGCCATGATGGCGCAGATTCCGCTGGGCAGGCCCGGCACCGACCTCGAGATCGCGCAGTCGGTGGCCTTCCTCGCGTCCGATGGGGCGGCTTACATCACCGGCCACGTCCTCGACGTGAACGGCGGCATGTTCATGGGCGGGTGAGCCATGGCGTGCTTTCCAACTGATTGCAAGTCACTGAGTGGGTGGACTCGCGTCATCGCTGCCGTTGCCGTCCTCTTCACCTCGCTGGTCGGGATTGGCCAGACGCCCCACACGCTCACCTACGCTCCCGGCAAATCGATCACGCTCTCCCTTCCTGAACCGTTCGACATCAACATCGCGGCTTCAGGCTTGCGGCGCGTTCGCTTCTTTGCGCAAGCACCCGACGGCCGCATCTTCGTCACCGGCATGGATAACCTTGCCGACAACACCAGGGGCGCCATCTACATCCTTGATGGCTTGGATGGAAAATCCCCCACATTTGCCCACACCATCCGATATCTCGATCACCTGCGAAATCCGAACAGCATTGCCTTCTGGACTGATCCCGGAACCAAGCAATCCTGGCTCTACGTCGCGCTGACCGACAAGCTGATCCGCTACAAATACACATCTGGAGATGCCAAGCCGTCTTCGCAACCCGAGACACTGATCCGGTTCCCTGACTACGGCCTCAACTACAAGTACGGCGGCTGGCATCTGACCCGAACCATCGCCATCGCCCCAGTCGAGAACAAGACACGGATCTTTGTGTCGGTAGGCTCCTCCTGCAACTATTGCCGGGAGCAGGAAGTCCTGAGAGCCGCAATCGTCGCAATGGACCCCGACGGAAAGAACCCGGTCATTATCGCCAACGGAATGCGGAACGCTGTCGGCCTGGCTTACATCTCGGAGGTCGATAGCCGGTCACTATTCGCCACCAACATGGGCGACGATCACCTTGGGGACAAGCTGCCGGAGGACCCCTTCTTCAAGCTTGATGTGAGCCCCAGCCAAGCGGTCAACTTCGGGTGGCCGACGTGCTATTTCACAGGTGGCAAAGCAGTCCTCGACCGGACGCCTCTTCCGGCGATGATTGCGCAGGGATCGGGCAGTCCCTCCCGTCCTCAATCTTCCGGCGATTCCGTTTACGGCAAGCAGGCGAGGGTAGCTGCCGCCGGCGTCAATCTCGCCGCGGGTGGCGGACATGCGCCAGTCCATGATCCGAACGCCGCACTGGGCCGCGCGCCCACGCCGCTGAAAGGCTGTGAGCAGGTGCCGGCCCCGTACACAACGTTCCCGGCGCACAGTTCCCCATTGGGTTTTGCCTATTTCTCGGCTTCAGACCCGATTCTCCATGACAGCTTCCTGGTTGCTCTGCATGGAGCAGGCCATCCTCGGATCCGGACCGGTTACCGGGTAACACGCCTTTCCGTTTCCGATCGCAAACCGCAGGACTTTATCACTGGCTTCCTGACATTTGCCGGCGGCAAACCCGTCGTACATGGGCGACCGTGCGGGCTATTTCGATTGGGGCCAGACGCCTTCATTCTCACCGACGATTATCTGGGCCTTGTCTACTACGTTCATCCGCGAAGCCAATGAAACAAAATGATCAGACCGCTTCGTCTCACTGTGGGGTGCAGGGAATGTACTCACCACGCGGTTGGACCATTCACGTCATGGAACCAGTGAAAATCTTCGATGATCGCACAGAAAAATACTTGCGATTCAAGGAAGATCATCACTGACATTCGAATCGCGATGGTAAACAATATCAGGGTTAGTTTTTTCTCGAGGGAATGACCGGTGAAACTTCTCGTTTCGATTCTTCTGCTCTCATCCGCGGCGCTTGCGCAGGCCCCTGACACCCAAAAAATTGTGACCTTCAACCCTGCCGATAAAGAGCACTGTACGGTTGCCGTTTCCAATGGCAAGCCGCTGCTCGAATCCACTTACAACGGCACCACCGTGGCAATCACGCTGCCGCAAAACTGGGGAAACGGCGAATTCTCGGTTTTGATTACGGTCGCGCAGATGGGAGCCGGAGAAGCTGAAGTGAATCCCAAGGAAGTCTCCGGCGTTTACCACGATCCCGACCACACCCGCTTCCGCTGGTTTGACAAGGGTCACGAGCTGGATACCCAGGCCACCATGCGCTCTGCGGGAATAGGTCAGCCGGGCGGCCCGGGAGACAGCTCCAGCGCCATGCCGCCGCCCAATCATCCTGAAGCGATGGGATCGCAGGACCCCCACGCCGGCACCCGATCGGAAGAAGAGAATCGTCAGCTGGGGTTGAGGGGCACGGCTGGAAACGCTTCCACGCTACCGATGCTCGACCCCGAACATCCGCCTGTTTTCCTCAAGCGCGCCACCTTGAAGCAGGGATCGAAGATTGCCGGCTACGTGTTTATCCGCAAGCCGAAGGGCGCAAAGGTTGAGGTGGCTCCGGACGCCATGCTCGATGAGGTCGACATCCCCGTAAATGGAGTCATCTTCCGCTTCTGAATAGAAACGGCCTTCGATCGCTGTCGACTGTTTCACGGTTAATTCGGCGCTTCACCGCCCGGCCGCTTCACCGGGCCTCCGACTGCCGGAGGCATCATCACGACTACAGTGGTCGCGAAGAACTGGTCGCCCTTCACAGCACCTTCAATGCGGACGTTGTCGCCCACCTGCACGTCGGGGAGAGTGATCGGATCGCGATGTTTGCGGAACGTGGTGTTCTCATCCGCAAAAAATGTGTGGTCGGAATTGTCCACGCCGCTGTGAACGGTCACCTTGGCATCGCTGATCGCGGTTACTTTGCCCATCAGCCAGGTCTTGCCAAAGTTAGCCTGCCATTCGCGCATCTGGCGGGCGCGCTCCGGATCGAGAAGCATGACAAATACCGCGCCCACCGACTTGGCCGCTTCGTCAATCTCCCCACCGGCCCCAATGGCATCGCCAACCTTGATTTCGGTGGCCTTGATCGCAACCGGTGGGTCTCCCCCGCCCATGGGACGGTCCTGGGTTGAACCTGGCGCAGACTTCGGCTGCTTCATGATGCGGGTGTTGGCGCTGAAATGGACCGTGTAGATCTCGTTGGCGCCGTTCTTGACCATGAAGTGGTCGGCAGCCACTTCGGTCACAGTTCCTGAGATGCCGCGGCCCATCATGCCGCCCGGGCCCATACCCATGCCGCGCCGGCCCTGGCCTTCCTGCCCGGCAGCCGGGCCCTGATTCGCAGTTGGGCCCTGATCAGCCGGCGGCGTGGTTGCGACTTGTGCCAAAGAGCTAGCGCCAAGGGCCAGTCCCAGCGCGCATGCATAAAAACTACGAATGATCATGGAGACTCCCAGGGAAGACACACCCGAAAGTATAGACGTGGGACAGGTGGCGTTGGACTAACACCGAGCCTGGATGTTCCCTGGTCGCTATTGCTGGACAGTGGTGGATACCGCTGCCGGAACCACCGAGACTCCCTGCGACGCCAGCAGTTGCTGGAACGCCGGCACGGTCCGCAGTCCGGCCAGTTCCGTGTCCGCCATGATCTTTTTAGGGGTCGTGAAGCCCTCGTTCAGTGCCATGCGCAGATAGTCGACCGCCCTGGCGGTCATCCCGGCCTTTACACAGCTCTTGGCCATATAAAAGTTCATCGCACCGCGATCCTGAATCGACGCCGGGTTCTCCACACGAATACTTGAGCTGTGGTCAAAGATGGTCGGATCGATTGCCAGCGCCGTTTGGTAAGACTCCCACCCCTTTTGATATCTCCGTTCCGCCAGCAACGCCGTACCCAGATTCTTATGTACCAGCGCAGAGTGGGGATCGAGCTTGAGGGCCTTCTTGTAGGTGCGTTCGGCCTTGCCGTAATTCTTCTTCGCCATGTAAATAGAGCCCATGTTGTTGACGGCGACAGCGTTTTTGGGGTCTAGCTTCATCGCCTTGGCGTAACACCGCTCCGCGTCGTCTACATTGAGCATCAGTTGATAAGCAACGCCCATCTTGTTCCAGGTCGTTGCCGATTGAATCTGGCCGATTTTGTATGACTCAATCGCTGCCTGGTAGCGCTGGTGGGCCATCAAAGCGTCGCCAACCTGCTCCGGCGTGGCTTGGAACTGAGGCGAAGTAACTGCAGTGGTAGGAGCTGCCCCAGGGATCTGGGACACAAGGGAGATGCACTCGGCTGCTAGTACCACGACGGCCAGCCACCCAAGATGGCGGCGGATACAGAGAGGATCAGACATATTCCCTCCTTTTCTGCGGAGGAAGATCCCGATGGTCGTTCGATGCGCGACGATCGTACATCGAGAATTAAACCACCAAATCGGCATTATGCGCTACCTATGAAGCGGAGCGGCATCAAACGAGTTTGAAGCGGCTGCAAATGAACCATGAGACGAATTTCCCGACTGGTCCGGAAATTCAATGGACCCATAGTGATCCCGGCCGCTTGTCGCGGCGGTGATATAGCTCACATCATCAGCTGCCTGAACATGACCGCCGCTTGTCCTCCTGCGCCAATCCATGGAGTACACTCTTCGAACGAGGGAGCCTGCACCGATGAGCACGACTACTTCACCGGCAGTCCAAATTGCCCTGGCCGATCGATTCCGCTCCGCGCGCCAACGCACATTGACAATCTGCGAGCGGCTTACGCCAGAAGACATGATGGTGCAATCCACACCAGAGGCTTCGCCCGTCAAGTGGCATTTGGCACACACCGCGTGGTTTTTTGAGTCCTTCGTGCTGCGGGAATTTCTCCCCGGGTACCGGCTGTTCAATGCGGATTTTGTATGGCTCTTCAACAGCTACTACCAGACATTCGCCTCCTTTCCTGAAAAACGCCTGCGGTCATCGTTCTCCCGTCCCGGAATTGAAGAGATTCTGCGTTTCCGGGCCTATGTGGATGAAGCCGTGGAAAGGCTACTGGAAGGAAATCCTGAATCGGAAGCAGTGAAGCGCATCGAACTGGGCGTCAATCACGAAGAGCAGCACCAGGAACTCATTCTCACTGACATTCTGAACGCCTTCTATGTCAACCCTTTACGGCCGGTGTACCGGGCAGAGGGTGACGATCAGAGGGTCCAGATTGGTCACCCGGACCTGATGCGTTTTCTTCGCTTTGAAGGCGGCGTGCGCGAGGCCGGCCACGCGGGGGACGGTTTCTGCTTCGACAACGAGTCGCCGCGCCACAAGGTGTGGCTGGAGCCGTACGCACTCGCTGAGCGGCTGGTGACCTGCGGCGAATACGCCGACTTTATCGAAGACGGCGGCTATCGACGGCCTGACCTGTGGCTGAGCGACGGGTGGAATGCGGTGCAGGACAGCGGCTGGAAAGCCCCCCTCTATTGGGGCAACCATGACGCCGAATGGTCGATCTTCACCCTTTGCGGAGAGCAGCCGCTGGCGTGCCGTAAGAATGCGCCGGTCAGCAACTTAAGCTACTACGAGGCCGACGCCTATGCACGCTGGGCTGGGCACCGCCTTCCCACTGAGTTTGAATGGGAGGCCGCGGCAGAGGGTCGGCTGATTGCAGGCAATTTCCTTGATTCCGGGCGCCTTATGCCTTCCCAGGCAAGCGAGGTTGCCGAAGATCAGGTGGCTCATAGCAAGAAAATAGACCCATCAAGCCAGGGAGTTGCTCTTCTGCCGGAAAATCCCGCGGGGCCGTTCCAGCGCCCCTGGCAGCTGTTTGGCGACTGCTGGCAATGGACGTCGAGTGCCTATCTTGGTTATCCGGGGTTCCGGCCGCTTCCGGGATCGCTGGGTGAATACAATGGGAAGTTCATGAGCGGGCAGATGGTGCTGCGCGGAGGCTCATGCGCCACGCCGCGCGCCCACATTCGCGCCAGCTACCGAAATTTTTTTACGCCCTCAACACGCTGGCAATTTTCAGGAATTCGACTCGCAAGTTGGTAACTCCAATGAGCTTTGTGACTCCAATAAGGAAGAACTGCATCCAAGTCACAGCATGACGACAATTTCGCTTCCCCTCAGCAGATACCAAGTCGATTCGCAGATTGCCGCCGCCGTGAGCGAAGGACTGCTTTCGCGCCCCAAATGGCTGCCCTCCTGGCTGTTTTACGACGCCGCGGGATCGCGTCTATTCGACCAGATTACGGAATTGCCGGAATATTACGTAACCCGCACCGAACGGGCGATCTTGGCCGCTCGGGCCGAGGAGATCGTCGAGCGCGCAGCAGGCGAGCAGGCCCTCCGGATCGTCGAGCTGGGCGCTGGCTCTTGCGACAAGACGCGCCTGCTGCTGCGGGCCGCCGTGGATCGCCAAGACACCGTGGTCTACGAGCCGGTGGACGTGTCGGCCAGCGCGCTTGCGGAGGCGCAGGAACGCCTGGAGAGCGAGATTTCTGGCGTGCTGGTGTCGCCCAGGGTCCTCGATTACACGCGGGATTTCACCCTCGAGCCACCCTACCCCGGCGAGCGCCGGTTGCTGCTCTATATCGGCTCCAGCATCGGCAACTTTGAGCCGGGAGAAGCGCATCGCCTACTGGAGAATGTGCGAACCGCGCTGATTCCAGGCGACGCGATGCTATTGGGCGTAGACATGGTGAAGGACCAATCCGTGCTGGTCCCGGCCTATGACGATGCGGCCGGCGTTACAGCGGCGTTCAACCGCAATGTTCTGGTTAGGCTCAACCGCGAGTTAGGCGCTGACTTCGATCCGGAAGCGTTTGCGCATCGTGCAGTCTGGAACGCAGCCAAATCCAGGATCGAAATGCATCTGGAAAGCAAGGAGGAGCAGGCAGTTCGTCTGCCGGCGGTCGACCTGCGCCTCGACTTCGCGCAAGGCGAAACGATCCACACCGAAAACAGCTACAAGTATCGTCCCGGCCAGGCCGAGTCGATGCTGCGCTCTTCAGGCTTCGCCCAGGAAGAAACGTGGACCGATGAAAAGGGTTGGTTCTCCGTTTGCTTGGCGCGGGCGGTGTAGGCCAGCCCCAACCTCCTTACTTCGGGCTCGCAATCCGCACCAGCAAAATGTCGTGGCTAGGCAGCTCGATCGGCATGTTGTCCTTCAGGTCAACTGTCTTCCCCGTCCACAAATCCTTCCCCGACTGCGCGCCGTGCAAGCCCAGTTTCGCCAGGCTCAGATGGAACGGATGTGTCGAGTAGCGATCGCTGCCCGCATTCAGCACCGCAATCGCCATCGCCCCGCCCGAAAGATGTTTGACCCACACATCCACTTCACCGTCGCTGTACACGCGTGAAGCCTGCTTGCCGAGCTTGTCCTGGTCGAGCGCGATCACTTCCTTATTAGTCAAAATTTCCTTGACCTCGGGCTTCATGTGGGGCAGATCGTTGCCCGCGAGCAGCGGCGCGGACAGCATGGCCCACATGGAAAAGTGCGTGCGATTCTCCGCCAGTGAAAGCTTCCCGTTCCCCACTTCGAGCATGTCAGGATCGTTCCAGTGGCCCGGCCCCGCGTATTTTTCCAACCCCTCCTGCTGGCTCAAAATCGTATACATCGAATTCCAGCGCGGCTCAATGTCGCCAGTGGTGCGCCACGAGTTTCCACCCAGCGCCGGAGCCCATTCCCACACCGAATCCCACCCGTATTGGCACAGCGAAAACACAATCGGCCGGCCGGTCGACTGCAGCGCCTTTCCCATCTTTTCGTAAGCCGCAATCATCAACTTCATCTGCGCGGCCTTGTCGTTGGGCTGCTGCTTCTGCATCACGTCGGGGATAAAGCTGCACAGGTCGTACTTCAAATAATCGATG
Source organism: Acidobacteriota bacterium (assembly GCA_025353435.1). Classification (GTDB taxonomy): domain Bacteria; phylum Acidobacteriota; class Terriglobia; order Terriglobales; family Acidobacteriaceae; genus Telmatobacter. The sequence goes on from JANXQR010000113.1 coordinate 8,538, forward strand.
CCCCAGTCGGCATACATCTTGGCGTCCTGCTCTTCGTGCCCGAGCGTAGCCGGATACCCCGCGCAGGTCTTCGTTCCCGGTCCTGAATAGATGCCGATCTTCAGTCCCTTGGAATGCACATAATCGGCCAGCGCCTTCATGTCAGGAAATTTATCGTTGGTGTGCAGCAGGCCGTTCTCGTCGCGCTTGCCTTCCCACGTGTCGTCAATATTGACGTAAATGTAGCCCGCGTCCTTCATGCCGGTGGACACAATCTGGTCGGCCGAGTCGCGAATGTCCTTGTCCGTCACCTTCCCCGCGAAGTAGTTCCAGCTGTTCCAGCCCATGGGCGGCGTCAACGCTATCTGAGACGCGGCTGACTGCGACTTCGGCGCCGCCTGTGCGCAAGCCGATGTTGGCGATAACTGCGAAAGTGACGCGAGGGTGAGAATTGCAATTGAAGCGGGAACGGCGAAACGCATAGAGGAGTTCTCCTGAAAACGATTTCAGTGCGCCATCTTACGCTGGCCCGCTAGCCATGCGCAACGGTGGCCCGCACCCTTCCTTCGCAGCCCGCGCACAGCGGTGCTTATAATCGGTGCACGGTTAGAAGATTGCAATTGACGCGCCCCATTTAATGGGGTCGCACTGCCTGTTTCTGCGGAGGTTTTCCCTTGTACAACACCAGACAAATTTGCCTGCCAGCACTCGTCGCCGCCGTGATCGTTTGTGCCTCAACATTCGCCATCGCCGCGCCACCCGACACGCCGGCGCGCCCTAACCTTCATGAGCAGCTCGACGCGCTCTTCAACAAACACGCGTACCCCATGAAGGGCGTGCAGCTGGCGTGGCAGAAAGAAGGCGAGATCTACACCATTCTCGAACCGCCGACGAGCGGCAAGGGCATGGATATCGTGGCCTACGACACGGCCTCAGGCAAACGCAGCGTGCTCATCTCCGCCGCGCAGTTGACGCTGAAAGATGCGAAAGCGCCGCTCGACATCGACGAATACTCATGGTCGGACGATCGCAAAAAGCTGCTCATCTTTACCAATACAAAAAAGGTCTGGCGCCTCAACACGCGCGGTGATTACTGGGTGTTCGATGAAGCGGCCGGCACTCTGAAGAAGTTGGGCGGCGATGCGCCGGAGTCGTCGCTGATGTTCGCGACCTTCTCTCCCGACAGCTCCCGCGTCGCGTGGGTGCGCGACCACAACCTCTACGTGGAGGACCTGGCGAGCGAGAAAATCACGCAGCTCACCAGCGATGGATCCGCCGACATCATCAACGGAACTTCCGACTGGGTCAACGAAGAAGAGCTCACGCTGCGAAACTGTTTCCGCTGGAGTCCCGATGGGCAGTCAATCGCCTACTGGCAATTCGATCAGTCAGGCGTGAGTGAATACACGCTCATCAACGACACCGCCGCCGAGTATCCCAGCACATTCAAGTACAAGTACCCGCAGCCCGGCACCACCAACTCCTCCGTCCGCGCCGGCGTTGTATCCGCCTCAGGTGGACCGACACAGTGGATCAAGTTGGATGGCGACCCGCGCCAGCATTACATCGCGCGCATGGAGTGGGCCGGAAACTCGAACCAAATCCTTGTCGAGTATCTCGATCGAATGCAGCAGCACAACCAGTTGATACTGGCTGACGCGCATTCGGGCGAAGCGAAGCTCTTCTTTGAAGACTCTGACAAAGCGTGGGTCGATGTGGTGGAGCTGAAGTTTATCGGCAAGGGTGGCGCCAGGGAGCCGGATCTTCTGTGGCTGAGCGAGCGCGACGG
>JANXQR010000166.1 GCA_025353435.1 Acidobacteriota bacterium
GCGGAAGGGCCGGACTTGGTGCCTGAGCTCGGATCGTAACCGGATAGTCGCTGAAATCCCACTCGCGCTTGCGATAGGAAAGGGCACGCCTCCACATTAAGCTCACCCCATCGCTCACTCTGATCATCGCGCGTTTAAGGATGTGCATCGCGGTCAAACAGTCGCCGCCGCGTGTATCGCCAACAACCTCTCCAGCAACCCCTTCAACAAATCCAGCCGCAGCGCATTCGCCCCATCACTCTTCGCGTTCGCCGGATCATCATGCACTTCAAGAAACAGTCCATCCACCCCCGCCGCCACCGCCGCCCGTGCCAGCAGCGGAATGAACTCCGGCTGTCCACCGCTTACTCCGCCCGCCGCACTCGGCTGCTGCACAGAATGCGTTCCGTCAAACACCACCGGCGCCATCGCCCGCATCACCGGCAAACTCCGGTAATCCACCACCAGCGTGTTGTACCCAAAACTTGCCCCGCGCTCCGTCAAAAACACCCGCTCGTTCCCCGTCGACCGCACCTTTTCGACCGGATGCGTCATATCCCAAGGCGCCACAAACTGGCCCTTCTTGACATTGACCGCGCGCCCCGTCTTCCCCGCCGCCACCAACAAATCCGTCTGCCGGCACAAGAACGCCGGAATCTGCAGCACATCCACCGCCTCCGCCGCCACCGCGCAGTGCCCAGGCTCATGTACATCGGTCAGCACCGGCAGCCCCGTATCCTTCGCCAGCCGCCCCAAAATCGCCGTGCCCTCCTTCAGCCCCGGCCCGCGATAGCTCTTCACGCTTGTCCGGTTCGCCTTGTCGTAGCTGGCCTTGAAGATGTACGGCACACCAAGGTCCGACGTAATCCGCTGAATCGCCTCCGCCATCCGCCGCACATGCGCCTCGGACTCGATCACGCACGGACCCGCAATCAGGAAAAGCCGTCCCGCCCCCACCTGCACCGGCCCAATTTCAAAGGAGTTGCTCACGCGCTCGATTGTAAAGGCTCAACCGCCCCAGCGGCCTCGATAGCTACACCCCTAAATAATTCATCCCGCGCGCGAATCCTTTTCCCACAACCCCCGCTCTTCCCCAGTAGAGGACAATCATGGCATCACCCACAATCTTCGATCACCCGACAATCATCGACATCGCCACGTGGAAATCCTGGCAAGCGTCGGGCCGTCAAGCCCAACTCATCGACGTCCGCTCGGCCACCGAGTTTGCCAGCGGACATCTCCCCGGCGCCATCAACATCCCCCTCGAGCAAGTCGAACTCCGCACTGCCGACCTCTCCACCACCGAACCCGTAGTCCTCGTCTGCGAGGCCGGCACCCGCGCCCGACTCGCCGCGACGCTCCTGCGTCACACCCAGGCGAATCTCGTCGTCCTCGACGGCGGAACCGGCGCGTGGATCAAGTCCGGCAATCTCGCCGTCCGCTGCACCGCGTCGCGCTGGGCACTCGAGCGCCATGTCCGCCTCATCGCCGGCCTCCTCGTCGTTACCAGTGTTGTGCTTACCCTCCTGGTCTCTCCCTGGTTCCTCGGCCTCGCCGCATTCATCGGCTGCGGCCTCACCTTCGCCGGCGCCACCAATATCTGCCCCATGGGAGAAGTGCTCGCCCGCCTGCCCTGGAATCGTGCCTGCACCAGTGTGCATGGTTCAACCGGCACAGACGGGGCAGCCAAATCGGGGGTATCCTGCGCCTGTGAATCGCAGAAACAAGCCTGAAATCGAGCCACAATGCCCAGACACACAATGCCCCGACCGCGACTTCGACCAATTAGCCCGCCGTCACCAGGACGCGGTCTACCGCCAGATGGTCCGTGTCTGCGGCAACCGCGAAGATGCCGAGGATGTCCTCATCGAGGCCCTGCTCAAGGCCTACCGCAGCCTCGACGCCCTCAAAGCGCAAGAGGCGTTTCGCACCTGGCTGGGCCGCATTGCCAGCCGCGTCTGCTGGCAGCTTCGCCGCCGCCAGGCCTTATTGCCCCTCCTGCAGCTCTCGGCACTCGAAGACATCGGGGTCGAAGTCGCCGACCACACCCCCTCGGCCGAATCGCAGGCAGCCGCCTCGCAAATCAAGGAGATGCTTCACGCCGCCCTCGACAGCTTGCCCACCAGCTACCGCGCAGTCTACGAAATGCGTGCCATCGACGAGCTCTCCGGCGAAGAAACGGCGCGACGCCTCGGCCTCTCAATCTCCGCAATGAAGAGCCGCTGGCATCGCGCACGCAGCCTGCTCCGCACGCGTCTTGACATGGCCTTCGCGCCCCGAAATCAATCGGATATCTCAAACAGAGAGCAGTCATCATTAAAGGAGAGACACCGTGATTGAAGTAAAAGTAAGGCACCAGGCAAACGTAAAGTTCGAGATCAGCGCCCGCCAGCACACCCTGATCTGCGACCAGCCCCCCGAAAACCTCGGCACCGACGAAGGCATGACTCCGCCCGAATTGTTCCTCTCAGGCCTCGCCTCGTGCGCCGCGTTCTATGCCGTCGCCTATCTTAAGAAGAAGGGCATC
>JANXQR010000207.1 GCA_025353435.1 Acidobacteriota bacterium
CACGAGTCTCAACGCGAAATTTCCGGCGGTCCCTGCGATCACAGGGACGCAGGGCGCGATCATCAGCACGGCAATGAAGGCATTAGGCGAGTATCTGCAGGTGCGGGTGGTCAAGAAGTCGCTGCCCAAGGTTACGGGCGATATGAACGATACGGTAAAGACGTTGTGCGGATTGCTTGAGGCCGATATCCAGGTGATGAAAGCGCAGGCAGACGGCGATTACACTTCGCTGCTGATGACTGAGAACCAGTTTGTGCTGCACAACAAGCTGGACGCGGTGGAGAAGCGCAACGAGGTAGAGAAGCTGATGAGGGTGGTGCGCGAGCAGAGGGCGAACAACCGCATGCTGGACGCGCTGAACCATGCGGTCGTGACACTGCGGCTGACGCACCAGGCGCTGGCGGCCGCGGCGCAAGGCAACAACCCGGGATCGCTGAAAGAAAATATCGCCGAACTGCAGGCGGCAGGCAAGAACCTGTCGACGTTTTATAAGTCGCTAGCCCCATAAAAACGCAGCGGAGGAAATACTGATGGCCACGACCCCCTTGCCCGCAAATCTGCAACCCCGCGACCTGATTGCGAGCTACCAGGCGATTCTGGATGCATTGAGCAAAGCTTACTGGGAAGCCAGCGATATGCAGTCGAAGGATCTGATTTACGGTGTGGAGCAATCGATTGAGGACATTATTACGACGTTGACGACGGCGCAGGTGGAGACGCTGACCAAGCAGTTTATTGCGTTGAAGCCGAAGATTGATGCGACGAACGCGGCGCTGGCGGACATCAAGGCGAAGGTGAATCAGATCACGAAGAATATTGGGACGGCGTCGATGCTGGTGGCGGGGATTACGAAGATTTTGACTTTGTTTCCGTGATGGGTCCAAAAAGCCGGATCTTGCGATGGGAACTCGTGCGGATAGTTTAATCAACTTGTAACACGACCGCTCCATCCGAAAAGCGAAGTTTAGCGTAGATCGTCGCATCCGGTATTCGGTTTGCGGGTGCGCTCATAGATGCGCCAACCACATACGTAAGCATTGCCCTTCGTAGCGGGACAGATCAGGAATGTGCGATTGTCATTCCCGCTCAAGCTGAGCTTAAGGGTCTTTGATTTACATGCTTCATCGTTCTTCGACTTAGGATCGTACGGATACCGCGACGTTATCGTTAGCTCACTGTCGTCAGGCTGTGCATACAGGCAGACAGCTTGGCCGCCGATGAGCGGCACATTGTAGTCCGCCACGCGAATCCAACTTTCCAGTGTGTTCATAGCGCCGTTATTTTCCGGTCTGACAAAGCAAAGTCGAGCCTGATCGTCACGCCACATTTGTGCACAAACGGGAGTGGTGCATAGCAGAGCAATGGACAAATAGATCAACAGAGGCTTCATGGCTGCCATATTAAGCTTTCTTTGAGTTGGTCGTGGGCAATCCGGAAGTAAACCGAAAAGCAGGTCCCGCGGCTCCGCTGAGAAGCGCTGCGCTCGGGATGACGATCAATTGGGGAGGGGAGAAAAGGCAAACGCAAGAACAACCGCAGGTCTTTCCAGTTCGCTCAGGAAGACAAGTCTCCGGGGGTGGCTTTGCGGTATCCCACCCTAAGCGCAAAAACAGAAACGCGCTGAGGGTGGGGCACCCTCGGCTTGTGGCTATGGGAGAAAGAGCAAATGCTAGAACAACTGCAGGTCCTTCGACTTCGCTCAGGAAAATAATCTTGTGGGAAGACGATGGTGCTTCACACGAAGACGGCCCAAGCACTCAAGGTGCAGCAAAAAGCCCAGGCTGACGGCTGGGCTTTTTGCGTGGAGTTGTTTATCAGGCTTAGGGGGTTACTGTTTCGAGCGAGTGGTTGCCGTGGGGGATGCAGGCGACGGCGGTGGGCTTATTGAGGGAGGGGTAGGGCGTGGCCTGAGTCTGCTCCAGGTTTCCGGTATTGGGGTTAAGCCGAAAGCCGGAGATGGAGTTTCCCAAATGGTTGGCGGTGAAGACATAGCGGCCGAGCGCGGGATCGACAATTAAGGAGACGGGCTGAGTGTCAGTGCCGTTGGTCTGTCCGCCGGTGACGTTGATGGCCAGGGAGGGGATGCCGGTGGCGAGTTCGATGGCGTAGGAGCTGACGGTGGAGTCGAGCTGGTTGGAGACGTAGAGGAAGCGGCCGCGGGGGTCGATGGCGACGGAGGCTGGCTCGTTGCCGGTCTTGTAAGGGCCGCTGATGAGGAAGCTGAGAACGCTGCCGGAGCTGATGCCGTAGCCAATGAGATCGTTGGAGGCGAAGTCGGCCACGTAGACGAAGCGGTTGGTGGGATCAGCAACCAGGGAGCTTGGCTTGACGCCGGCGCGGTAAGGGCTGCCGACGGAGGGCGTGAGTGCGCCGCCCGATCCAGTGGCGAATCCAAAGACCCAACCCGGGTTAGCGGTGCTGCTGGTGGTGCCGCCGGGGTTGTAGGCCGACTGATCGTAAACGGTGACGTAGACCGCGGCGTTGTTGGGAAGCACCGCGACGCCGGTGGGGATGGTGACGTCGCTGGCAAAGCCGGGGATGGAGAGGGTTTCCTGCGAGGCGGCCGCACCGATTGCGCCGGAAGCGAGAGGAAATTCCGTGAGGGTGGCGGATGTGGTGCCGGAAACCACGTAGAGGGCCGATCCTGCTTTATTGACGGCGATGGCTACGGGCGGGGCAGTGAGGGTGACTTTGTCCTTCTGAGTCAGGGCGCCGGTGGAGGTGACCGCGAAGTGAACGACGGTGTTGTTGTCGGCGTTGGCGACGTAGAGGTTGGCGAAGTCCGAAGAGGTGGCCATGGCAACGGGCGAGCTCCCGCCGGCATCGATGGCGGCTTTGTCAGTGCCTGCGGCAAAGCGCAGAGCGCCCGATTGGGAGTCGACGGCGAGCACCTGGATGCCGCCACCGCTGGTTGATTTGGAGTCAGTACCAGCCACGTACAAGTAGTCAATGGTCACCAGCTGACAGGCCGTGAGAAGAGTGGCCACGAGAAGGCCGATCCCGGAGACCAGAAATAGCTGGCTCAATTTGTTGAACTTCATGCGTTTCCTTCGTCGAGGGCCATCGTAGAAGTGCCCATAGAGTGCTGGTTGAATTTCCCCATATTGTAAAAGGCTCGCATGGGGGGCTGCTACTGGTTGCATGGTGGCCTGAGGGAAGCGCCACGATGCGAGAATCCTGTGCACCGCTAGCGGTTACTTCTTCTTGCCGTGCGGAATGGCGACGACCGCAGTGGGGTTGGCGTTGGCCCCGTACGGCGAGTTTTGGGAATTCAACAACGCTCCGGTTGTTGAGTTCAGTTGGAACCCCGAAAGCGTGTTGGAGAGAAAGTTGACGGTGTAGAGGTACTGATTCAAAGAGGGATCGATGCCGATGGCGACTGGCTGCAAATCGGTGGCGAATGTTGCGGTGTGAGTGAGCGCGCCGCCGCTGATGGTGTATGCCGTGACATTGGAATCGAGTGCGTTGGCGACGTAAGCGAACTTGCCGGTGGAGTCAATCACTATTGCCGACGGGCTGTTGCCGGCGGTAAAAGGGCTGCCGTTCAAGGGCGTGAGACCGCCGGATGTAACCGACCACGCGAGGACGTTGTTGTTGTCGGCGTCGGTGACGTAGAGATAGCTGCCGGTTGGGTCCTGTGTCACTGCGGATGGTTTGATGCCGGCTACCCATGGAGAGCCAGAGATGGGAGTGAGGGTAGGGATGGAAACGGTGGCGCCGCCAATTTGACAGCTGGTGGTGCCGATCGTGAAGCCAAATACGTAACCAACGTTGGCATTTGTGTCAGTCGCCGTCACGAACAAGTTTGACCCGCTGGATATGCTGGCTATGGCGGTTGGATTCACAATGTGACTCGCCGCAGAGCCGCTCAGCGCCAACGGCAAGTAGTTGAGACCGTTGCAGGAATTGAGCGGCAATCCGGTCTCAAGCCCACCTTTTTGGAATGTTGCGCCACCGATCGAAGTTACGGCGGTGGCAATGGGAAAGGCGGCGACGGATCCGGTGCACGGAGATGCGGGCGAGCAGATCGGCAGAGGCTGATAGGTATCCGCCACAAATAGAGTGGTGCCGGCGACCGCAGTGGCCAAGGGGAAGATGCCGGGCGTATTGACGGTTTGCTGGGGGTAGACTTTGCCGTCGTTGCCGAGGGCGAACTGGACGATGGTGTTGTCATCGCGATTGACCACGTAGAGATAGTTGTGGTCAGTGGAGACGGCTTCCGCGACGGGATTGCGGCCGCCGGATGGGAAGGGAGAGGTGGGAATCTGGCGCATTTTGCCGGACTCGGAGTTCACCTCGAAGACGTCCACTTCGCCGTAGCTGTTGGGTCCAGCGGCGCGAGCGCTGGTGACGTAGACGAAGTCGACCGTGAGAGTGCCGGTCAACTGACTGCAGGCGGACAGCAGGGAGGCCACGCCGACGCCGGCCAAGGCGACCAGCAACAACTGGCCCGGTTTTTTCAACTTCATGCGCATCTTTCGTCCGACTGGAAAACATGGTTGAGATCGTCTACCGGGCGACGCGGAAAAAGCGCGCCTGGAGAAGGTGCTGTGTCCTGAAGAGCCCGGAAGAACCGGAATCCAGGGCGGCGGCAATCAGAGCAGCCGCCCGTGGAAGCGCGATAGCAAGCGGCTAGCTTGTACGGCCATCGACGAGGCAGTAGGTTGCGGGGCCGGGAAGGCTGTAGGCCTTGTTTGCGGCGCCGGGAAGCGGCTTGAGGACACCCTGGTTCTGGTCAAGGGTAAGACCGGTGACCGTGGAATCGTTGAAGTTTGCCGTGTAGATGAACTGGTTGGATGGATCCTCGATAAGGCAGCGAGGCCCGGCGCCTGATCCGAAAGGACTGCCGGACATGATGGTCAGCTGCCTGGTGGAGGTGTCGATGTCAAATCCGGCGATGCCGCTTTGCGCGGCGTTGGCGTTGCTGTTGTTGCCGTAGTTGGCGACGTAGACCCATTTTGACCTGTTCTCAACAAGGAGGAACAAGGGATAAGACTGACCCGCGGCATCAGGAACGGCACCGCCGGTTTGCGCCTGGAGCGATCCGCCGGCTCCGATTGAGAAGGGGATGATCTGGCTTGGATAAGTACCGGGCGGGAACGTGCTGCCCGAGCCAATGGTGATGGGCTCGTCATCCAGGACGTACACGAAGTTGTTTCCGGCCTGGAGGGCAGTGGCGTTGCCGACATTGAGCGGCTGGGTGCTGTTCTGACCGATCGAGAGTTGTCCGCTGGAGCCGTTGTAGGAGTAGGGGAAGACCTCGTCGCCAGTGGCCGGGGTACCAGCAAGCGTGAGAACGAAACCGCCGGCCAGTAACATGTCGATGGAGTTGGCAGGCACAGGGAAGTAGGGAAGCTGTGCGCCGCTTGCCGAGGAGACCTGGGCATTTTGAACCAGGCTGAGTCGGCCGGTGGTTCCGTCGATGCTGAACACGGTAATGTCGCCGCAGGATGTGACTCCCGAACCGAGCACGAGCGAGCATGCCGCGCCCGAGGGAGCGTCGTGGTCGAGGACCAGCAGGTGAGAGCCGGTAGCATCCGCCACCATGCGGTAAGGGTTGAGGCCCTGGGTATAAAACGTGCCCTGTTGGGAGAGGATTCCATTTCCGCCGACAGCGAACTGAACGATGTTGGCCTGGGTGCATGGCACAGCGGCCGTGCAGTTTGCGCCGCCTGTATTGAGGACATACATGAAGCGGCCCCCGGTGAGGAGGACGGCACGATCCGGGTAGGCGCCGCCGGTGGCGACCGGCAATCCGTGAATGGGAACCAGGCGGCCGGTGTTGTGATCGATTTTGAAACCGCTGATTATGCCTTGGCCGGCGGTTCCGGAGGTTTGTGTTCCGGTAACGTACAAGAACCCGACGGTGTAACTCTGGACGCAAGACGTAACGCTGAGTACCGCGCCGGTGGAGAGGGCGCTCATCAGGAGGGCCTTGCCGAATTTCCTAAACTTCATGCGATTCCTTCATCCTGGTCAGGCGTGCGCCGCCAAGTTGGTCGTTCCGCAGCAGAGGCTGGGTTGGGATGGGTCCCTGATGAATTGTAAAAGCCCAGGGTTGTTTGTGCCTAGTTTTGGAAGCGCTGTGGGACAAAGCCAGTATCCCCCAGCATTCCGCGACGGGTACGATTGCGGTTGCATCCCTCAGATTCGCAGTCAAGATGAAGGCGCAATTGCAGTTTTGACTCTCCGATGGGGACAAATGTCATCGTGCGAGAGTGTGCAAATTGCGACCTTAACGCAGGCCACAGGTTGATTGGGGTACGGGACACTTGCATTGCCGACGGCCGGGTGCACTCAAGGCTGGGCGAGCCTGGGAATCACGATGGAAAACATGGTTCCTGTGCGGCCCGGCTTTCTGCTGCTTCGAACGCGAATGGTCCAACCATTCTTGCGAATGATTTCCGAAGTAACCCAGAGTCCCAGGCCGGTGCCGGTTTCGCCCTTGGTGGTAACAAAGGGCTCGAAAATGGACGGGAAGACTTCGGGCGAGATGCCGGTTCCAGAGTCAGCGATGCTGACGCGGACGGAACGGCGGGCGAACGCGGGAGGATGAAGTTCGGAGATCCGAATGAGGAGGCGGCCGCCGCCGCGCATGGCGTCAAGGGCGTTTCCGATCAGGTTGGCGAAGATCTGGCGGAGTTCGCCGGGGGTGGATAGAACGGTCGGGGATGTGGTGAGAATCTTACGTTCGATGGAGATGCTTCCGGAGACGATGCGGTTGCGGAAGAGCTTAATGACCGAGTCAAGCACCGAGGCCACATCGGTTTGGACAGGCTGAGCGGGCTCGCGGTAGAAGCGCAGTGTCTGCTTGGTAATTTCAGTGACGCGCGCCAGCTCTTGCTCGGCATCGCTCAGCAGGGTCGTCATCTGGTCCGACGAAGGATTGCAGCGCATAAGGTAGATGAGATTGGTGATGGCTTCGAGGGGATTATTGATCTCATGGGCGATGCTGGCTGCGAGTCTTCCGGTGATGGCCAGTTTTTCAGAACGCAGCAGGGCCTCCTGGGCCAGGGCGTATTGGTGAATTTGATCGCGAATCTGGTATTGCCGTTGGCGGCCGCGCAACGCGATTTCGAGGGTGCTGAGGAGGGTTTCGGGGCGGATGGGGCGTTCGAGGAGAAATGTGTTGCCCAGGGGCCGGCGCAGCTTGCGCATGCGTTCGCTCTCGACGGTGACTCGGCCGCTCACGGTGAGCAGGAGGACGGGAAAGTCAGACCAGGGCGGTTGATTCCTGAGGACTTCAAGGAGGGGAGCAATGGACTCTCCATTGAAAGCTTCCTCCGCGATAATGGCGGCTCCGGCTCCATCACTAATGAAGCGACAGAGGTCGTCGAAGTTATCGGCGACGTGACACAGGATTTCGGTTCGCGCAAGCAGAGCGGCAATAAGGCGCCCGTCCTTACCGGTGGGCGTGAATATGACGGTGCGCAGGTCCTGCACCGACGCCCCAATTTCTTTAAGCGGTGGGGGTATCAAAATTGGAAGGTTCTCCGATGTAGTTGGGGACGCCGGTCAAGACGCCTTTGAAGTTTGTGAGGGGTTCGCCGACCGCGATGCTGCCCTGCCCGAATCTCAGTTCGCGGATGGCGCGCTCATGACGGCCGCTGCGTTTCTTGACGACGGAGATGGCCTGGCGGATTTCGCCCTTGAATTCGAAATAGCGGAAGAGGAGCACGGTATCCGCGAGGTAGCTGACATCGACGGGGGTCTGCATGTTGCCGATGAAGCCGTGTTGTGCCAAGGTCAGGATGGTGGCCACTCCCTGCTGTGCAAGGTAGGCGAGCAGTTCATGCAATTGCATGGCGAGGAACTGCTCATGGGGCATGGCATTGAGGAAGCCGTTCATGCTGTCCACGACCAGGACGCGGAGGTTTTGTTCTTCAACGAGGCGGCGGACGCGGTGCACGAATTCGCCGGGGGCGAGTTCGGCGGGGTCGACCTGTTGAATTTCGAGAGTGCCGGCGGCGAGGCAGGAGGCAGTATCCATGCCCAATCCACGGGCTCGGTCGGTGAGGGTGGCGAAGGCTTCGTCGAAAGTGAAGATCATAGCCTTATCGCCGCGACGGGCCGCGGAGATGGCGTATTGCAGCGCGACGGTGGATTTACCGCAGCCGGCGGGGCCTATGAACAATGTGCTGGTGCCGGTATCGATGCCGCCGCCGAATATCTGATCAAGCTCTTTGAGGCCGCTGGGAACAATTTGGCGTTGAAAGCCTGGGTTGTGCTCGGAGGCGATGAGGCGAGGGAAGACGGCGATGCCGCCGGTTTCAATCACGTAGTCGTGGAAGCCTTCGCGATAGGACGATCCGCGCAGCTTGCGGACTTCGAGGCGGCGGCGCTTGATGCCGAAGTCGCGCTCCTTGCTCTGCATCATGAGGACGCCGTGCGCGATGCTCTGCAGTTGCAGGTCATGGCTGCCTTCAGCGGTGCGGTCATCGAGCAGGAGGACGGTGCAATTTCTTCCGGCGAAGTGGCGCTTGAGCGCAAGAATCTGGCGGCGGTAGCGGAGGGGATCGCGGGCCAGCATGCGCAACTCGGAGAGTGAATCGAACACGACGCGCTGGGGCTTAATCAGATCGACCTGATCGAGAATGGAGGTGATGGTGTCCGCGAGCTCGACTTCAGAAGGATGGAAAACAGTGTATTGGGCTTCAGGGCCGAGGTCGTCCTGAGGCGGCGCCATCTCGTAAATCGCGAGGCCCTCGGTCGACCAGCCATGCGAGCGGACCACCTGCTCGAGCTCGATTTTGGACTCTGACAGGGTGACGTAGATGACTTTTTCGCCGTTGCGAACGCCCTCCAAAAGGAATTGGAGAGCAATGGTGGTCTTGCCGGTTCCTGGATCGCCTTCGATCAGGTAAAGGTGACCAACTGGAAGGCCGCCGTTCAGTATGTCGTCGAGGCCCGCAATGCCGGTTTGGATGCGATGGTGTGGCCTGCTTGAGGCGACGACTGCTGACGGGGTGGAGAAACTTAGTTCGCCGCCGTGACTGTCCTGCGCAGTGTTGCGGTGGTTGTTCATTCTGTGCCTCGAACTCCTCAGATTCGATGAGAACTTAGATTCCTGAGGAATTAAGCGAGTTGCACAGGGGATCGGAGATAAGGCGCCGCGCCGGAGCGTTGTGAGGGCTCCGGCGCTCGGTAGCGGGAAAATTACCAGACCCGGCAGGATTTCGCAGGATACATGGGCTGGCCCTTTTTGCAGGCGAAGGCTTTTCCGAATTCGTCGAAGTTCTGCACGGAGCCGTTGACGCGCCACTTGCCGGGCGAGTGCGGGTCAGTGAGCGCCAATTGGCGAGCTACCTGCTCCGAATGGTTCTCACACCAGACCTGGGCGAACCCGATGAAGTAGCGCTGTGCTTCTGTGAAGCCGTCAATTTTTTCCGAAACAGTTTTGCCCTCGGCAGCCAAAGTGTCAAGCAGGGCCATGTACGCGATGCGGAGGCCGCCGTTGTCGGCGGTATTTTCGCCCAATGTGAGCTTGCCGTTGAGCTTCTGCTGCAGGGTGTCGCCGTGGGCGGGAGCCGCCTCAAAGCCGGAGTACTCATCCGCCTCGCAGTCGGTTCGCTCGACAAACGCCTTGCGGTCTTCGGGGGTCTGCCACTCGCGCAGGTTGCCCTTGCCATCGTACTGCGAACCCTCGTCGTCGAAGCCGTGGGTGATCTCGTGGCCGATCACGACGCCGATGCCGCCGAAGTTTACGGCCGGGTCAATCTTGAAGTCAAAAAACGGCGGCTGCAAAATTCCTGCGGGAAAATTGATGTCATTGAAAGAAGGGTTGTAGTCGGCGTCGACGGTGGGCGGCGTCATGTCCCATTCCTTTTCGTCGACGGGTTTGCCCAACTTGGCGAAGTTGTAGTTGCGCTCGTAGACAGCGCTTGAGTGCTTGTTGCCGACCAGGTCAGTGCGGTCCACCTTGATGCTGTAGTAGTCGCGCCACTTCTCCGGGTAGCCAATTTTATTGCGGATCATGGCCAGCTTTTCTTCCGCGGCCGACTTGGTGGCGTCGCTCATCCAGGGCAGGGTCTTGATGTCGTCGCCGAGGGATTTCTCGAGGGCAGCGACCAG
>JANXQR010000210.1 GCA_025353435.1 Acidobacteriota bacterium
CTGCCTAAGACACACTCATCAGGTGTCCGCTAAAAAACAAGCGGACACTTGATGACACACTCTACCTCCGGTCAAGAGGGACTCGCCGGACGCTTACGGTAAGTATCGTATAGAACTGTCAACTGTCGATATGGTGCCGAGGCACGTTTCCAACTTCTACCCGGCCCCCGGTTTACAGGTTCCGTTATTTTGTGGCCCACCCGTCAGCTATATACGAGTTAAGAACACCTGAGTGCACAGCCAGGTTATACAACGAAAGTGGTGAATCTAGACCGTTGTGGACCGGCTTGGAAGTGGCGATCTCCCCAATACATCGGGCAATCAACGTTGAGGACGCCAGGTAAGATTGGCAACGGAACACGGGCACCGGGCCCGGAACGTCCGCTCTGTCGATTGAGGGCAAACTCCGTGAAGAGGCCGGAGCAGCGCGTTGCGCCTCCGAAATGTGGCAGAGCATTCTGGGCGAGAACAACCAGGTCTTTCCGACCTGCCAGACCCAAACACTTCACGTTCGGGCCAGACCGAAGCCCCATCCATAGTCCCGGCCTCGCCCCGTCTTGGCCGCTTCACTTTATTCGCGTGGACTGCTCGCGCGAGTGGGTCTCTCCGTTCCGTTGGATCGAAAACACCTGGCGCATGCACCCATCCAAACGCATTGCCGGCGCCGATATCGAGGGCGGCAACCAAACTTGTGGCGCCATGTCTCTTGTAGTTGCTGGTGCGTCGCTCCAACTGCCCGACCCGTATGGGCAACACGCGTCGTGTATGGCTCAGATCGACTGAATTGTTCGAAAAGCGAACCAATAATACCTTCGCCAACAGAACATGCAACGAATGGGCCGCACCGCAAACATGCTGAGCAGGCCGTCGATTGAGCGTGTTTCCGCCGCTTTGAACTTGACGGAAGCGCAGCGGGGGCATTGACGCCGTATCCAGAGCAGATGCGGCAGCCAATTCGGCCAATCTTGATTTGTGGCACTCATTCTTCATCCTTTATTGGGGTGACATTGCTAGGTCCTTTTTCAGCTAAGAGTCGCAGAATTCGCAGACGACATAAGCATTCCAGGTGCGATCTTCCGACAAGGGAGTTTCACGCTTTGTCATCCAGCCATCGTGGATCGGTGTCATCTGGCATGAAGCGCCCGCAGGTGGGGTTTGCCTCCGGCTTCAAGTACACAGCGTTGCTGAATCCGGCGACGGAAGACGGTGACGTTGGCAATAAAAAACCCCAGGTACTTTGAGACGCGAAAGGAATCGAAATCCGCGGCATTCGACTGTTTCGGAATTGCATCCAGCGCCCTATCTACAGCAATCTCGATGGCCCTATCCCGCGTTCGCGCATAGCCGTTTCGCGAACATGAACCGGACATCCAGATAAAATGCCATCCCGCCTGCCGGATCATGGTATCGAACACAGGTGCCGGGATCTCTTCCACCTGCATCCATTCATTGCCAAAGGGAATCCGCAAGGGATTCAAAGGATCAGGAAGGATGCAGTCATTGCGGAGGAAAACGGAATGCAGCCTCACTCACGGGCTCTTCCGAGCACAGGGGGAGTTTGCAAATGTGTAGAGGCTCCGCCACTACCCGGCGACGTGAGAAGTGTGCCGGATTCCGTGTGGTCGGTGGTAGAGTCCTGGGCAAATACCGGCGGATTCGTATCGACCGGAACCTGCTCATTTCCGGAAAATCCTGTCGCATCCGGCTGACTCGCCGGAACGATGTGAATCCGGCTGCTCTGAAGGCGGCGTGCAGCAAAATAGTCCTTTACATCGCGCTTCTTGATGAGGGTCAAGGGAACTCCAATCGTTCGGTTTCGTACTTGAACGGTGCTCGTCCGAAGCGATGCCGGGAGTGCCGAAGGCGAGAAAACGATTGCTATCTGCTGATTTGAGCATACGCCCTACTCAGCTTCCATGCCTGAAATGCTGCGCTTCATCATGGTCTGAGGTTTGGAATCGTTCTTACTATGGAACTGCCTCGTGCGCAATTTCTGCATCCACAGGAGGCTGCTCGCTGGCGGCTTTGATGACATCGGCGCAAGTACTTTTCACATCGCGTGCAAGACCGAGCAGGCGCAAGATCACAATTCCATACCAGTTGAAGTCGACTTCGTACCACTTCACGCCGTGACGCGCCGATTGCGGAAAGGCGTGGTGGTTATTGTGCCAGCCTTCTCCAAACGTGAGTAACGCCACCCAGAGGCTGTTCCTGGAACTATCGCGGGTGGGAAAGCGTCGCCTTCCCCACATGTGAGTCGCCGAATTCACCAGCCACGTGCTGTGGAGTCCGAGCACGGTACGAAAGAAGATGCCCCAAAGCAAGAACCGCCAGCCTCCAACAGCAAAGAGCACGGCGCCGAGAGTGGTGATGGGGATCCAGTGCCACCGGCTGATCCAGGTATGGAATTTGTCTTTGCGAAGTTCCGGGACGTAAGGCAAGAGCTCATCAGCGTTGTTGTGCAAGGTCTGTCCGGTGATGATCCAGCCCATATGGGACCAGAAACCGCCGTCATGGGGAGAGTGCGGGTCACCTTCTCGATCTGTATTCTGGTGATGCTTGCGATGCGTGGCTACCCAGAATATCGGACCGCCTTCCAGCGCGAGAGTGGCGCAGATCGTCAAGCAGTACTCGATCCATTTGGGAGTTTTGTAACCACGATGCGTAAGCAGGCGGTGGTATCCCATTCCGATTCCAAGGCCGCCTGCAACCCACCACAAAATCATGGCGAGAAAGAAAGCCTTCCAACTGAAAAAAAACAACGCCGCGAAAGCGCCGACATGAAACGCACCGATGAAAAAAGTGGTTATCCAGACGACTGGCTGCGTAAAAGTCCGGTCCCGGGTGAAGCGTGTTAGTTGCAGCATATTTCTCCGATAAACCATATGGGCATCAATTCAAATTTCAAGTCTAAATCGGCCTACGGTTCTTTTCTTGAGTATCCCATTCGCTTTCGCGGATTTCCCGCGATTGCGCACACTTTCAGGAAGGTTGAGCTTCATTGCATTGTAGTCGGGGAGTTGATCATGCAGAATCACGTTCAGCAATGACTTGTGCACGCGAATCCGGCTCTTGTAGTCGATGAATCCGAGCTTGCGGAAGCGGTTCATAAAGAAGCTCACCCTGGATCGCGTGGTGCCAATCATCTCCGCGAGTGTCTCCTGGGTAATGGGCGGGACCAATGTCTCCGGTCCTCCCGGCTCGCCGAACTCGGCCATTAATAAAAGGATCCGCGCAAGACGCTTTTCGCTGGAATTGAATAGCTGATCCACCAGGTCAGCCTGAACCCGCATGCTGCGAGCCAGTAGAAACGTAAGAAACAGGTCAGAGAATGCATGCTCTTCGTGCATTGCGCGGATCATCTCGTCACGCATGATCTTCAGAGCGGTGCACCCCGTCACGGCGGTGGCGGTCGTAAGCCGCAGCCCCTCGACGGTTGCGAGTGCTTCCTCTCCGACAAAATCCTGTGGACCCAGCAGGGTGATGGTTGCTTCCTTGCCCCCTTTGGAGACGACCGTAACTTTGGCGCGTCCCGTCTCCAGGAAAAAGACCGCATCCGCCGGGTCTCCCTGGGTGAAGAAATTTTCCTGAGGCATGAGTTCGATGATTCTTCGGCCCAGGCCGGCATTGACGAGGAAGGCCGCAGGACTGAATGTCTCAATCGTGTCTGAATTCATTGATTTGGCCTCCTTTCGCAAGGCCTTTTCAAGATGAGGCGGGCGGGGGGGGGAATTGGCCATCGCCTGCCCACAGTAATCCTTATCTTATTTTTCCATGTCCATTGGACGCGGTCTGTCTTGTTTTATACACACTCAACGCATATCGTGCCCAATTACATCTGGCACGAGCCGTTCGGGCGCTGTTGGTCTTGGCAGAACTATTGCGGCACCACCTTCCCCACAATGCGGGACGGTGGCACGTTTTCGAAGAACAGGAACGCCATAGAAGCCAGGTCGACTATGGCATACGTCCCCTTCATGCTAGTCGGCAGCCAATGATGCGAAAGGGGGCGGCTCAGCCCCGTCAGTCGCTTTCTCAGTATTAGAGTTCGGGCACGGGGTTGGCCGGCTTTGACTCAATGACCACGGATGCTGCGGTCAAACTGTCAACTGTCGCGGTGACCTTGATCTGGCCTGGCTTGCGCGAGGTTCGCAGTACAACGAGCGCCCTCCCGTGAAAGAGGCTGAACGAGTCTCCCACATAGGATTCCTGCGATTGTCCGTCCCCACTTCCAACCGCGGCAATTGTCCCATTCCCCGTAACGGCAAAATGCACTTTCTGGCTGCCGTTGATTTCAAGCTGGCCGTTCTTATCAAAGGCTTCGACGGTGATAAAGGCGAGATCCTGTCCATCAGCAACCAAGGCCATTCGATCGGCCGTAAGCTTTAGCCGAACGGGCTCTCCAACTGTTCCCAAAATACTTTCGGCAACCTCTCGACCGCTTCGAATACCTACTGCCTTCAGAGTTCCCGGCGTGTATGGGACATCGAAATCCGCCTTGAATGCCTGTTCTCGACCCGTTGGTTTCTCTCCGATCAGCTTGTCGTTGAGAAAGAGGCGGACGCTCTCAGCGCCGGAATAGACCTCAACCGTGAGTGGTTTCCCTTCCTGGCCCGGCCATGTCCAACTAGGTAGTGTTGGATAGACGCTCCATCCGATAGCAATGATTTTCTGGCCTTCGGGTTCTGGCAATCGAACCGTCGCAAATACTCGATCTCCGCCGTTCCAGAGAATGTCGCGATAGTACGACGATGGCTTGCGAACGCCGGTCAGATCCAGATCGCCTGAGTATGCGGCGTGCCAGGGATAGCCGGCAAACATGAGCTTCGCAATTGGATTCGGCTTCGCGTTCTCATCCGTCATCGCGTCGAATGGGTTTTTACCGTCAGCTCCCATATTTCCCATGAACCCTTGCATCATTTTTGCGACCCCTGCGGCCTGCTCAGCCTCCTTCGGAGTTCCATAGCTCCAGGCTCCGATGCCCGATTCGCCAAGGTAGTCCATCGCCGTCCACACGAACTCACCCAGAACAAACGGATGATCTTTTACAAGCTCCCAATTTGTGAATGCGGCCGCTGGCATTGACTCAGTGGTCATCATGATTCGGTTGGGAACACGGGTGTGATCCTTTTCCCAATTCACGCCGAGATTGTAGTTGTATCCGCCTATGTCGAGCACCGAAAACACCGCATCCGTTGCGGGAGTGTAGGTCGCACCGGGAAACGCCTCAGTCAATGGGCGCGTGGAGTCGAGCGACCGAATTCTAGCGGTAAGCCGTTGAGCGATTGGCGCGCCATCGTCGGTCCACGCCTCGGGAATCTCATTGCCAATGCCCCATATAATTACCGACGGGTGATTGCGATCGCGCAGAACCATCGAATCGATGTCCTGCTGCCACCAGTCATTGAAGAAGCGGGCGTAGTCGTACTTCGCCTTCTTCCTTGTCCAGACATCGAACGGCTCATCCAAAACAAGCAGTCCCTTCCGGTCGCATGCATCGAGAAAAGCGGGCGATGGAGGATTGTGTGCGGTTCGAACTGCGTTGAAGCCGGCGGCCTTCAGCAGCTCGACCCGTCTCTCCTCGGCTCGATCGAATGCTGCTGCTCCAAGCGGACCGTTATCGTGGTGAACGCTGCCACCGGCAAGCTTGATTGATATGCCATTGAGGAGCAGTCCTTTCTCAATTGACCAGGCCAGCGTGCGAACGCCGAAGGATGTTTCAACCTCATCGAGAACTTTTCCGTTCTTGACGATCTGCGTAACGGCGCGGTAGAGGCTCGGACTTTGAGGAGACCAGAGTGCCGGCTTATCGACCGTAAATTCCTGCTCCATTTCCGACGGTTTGCCCGCCTGGAGCTTCAACACGCCATCGAGTTCTCCGGATTTGTTGCCCGAAGGATCCAGGAGGATCGTCTTGAGAGTGAATTCACCGTCTGCGGCAGCATCATTTTGTACCTGGGTCTTCACCAGGACTTTGGCCGACGTCGCAGAGGCTTCCGGCGACCTGACAAACACGCCCCACGGGGCAACATGAACTGGATCAGTCACCACAACGCGGACATGCCGGTAGATGCCTGACCCGTTGTACCAGCGGGAGTTTGGCAGCATGGAGTTGTCGACCCGAACTGCCAGTACATTCGCGGCAGAGAAGTCAAGTTGCGACGTCATGTCAAAGCGGAAGCTCGCATAAGCATAGGGATGATTACCGAGTTTGTGGCCGTTCAGATAGACGGTTGAGTCCGTCGAAACCCCGTCAAACTCAACGCTTACGTGCCTGCCCTTCCAACTCGCAGGAGCGCTAAACGTCTTTCGGTACCAGCCAACGCCGCCGGGGTAATACCCTCCGCCCGATCCTGACAGGTTCTTCTCAGCGGGCGTTCCCCCAATGCTCCAATCGTGCGGAACCGTAAGTGTGCGCCACGCGTGAGCATCGAATGCAGGCGTCTCCGCCCCTGCGGGATCGCCCAGAAAGAACTTCCAATCCGCGTCCGCCGAGAGCACGATGCGCGGTGAAGACGCTGCATTGGCCGAAAACTGCATTACTCCGATCGAGAGTGTTGCAATTGCCAAAATCTGCAAAAAGCTCTTGGAAGTTCTTCCAAATCTGGTCATCCGATTCTCCTTACTTGGCCGAAGTCGCGCTAAAGTCCCCGCCGACACCAAATGGGTCCACTGTAACCGTTCCCGCGATCTTGCCCGCTGCCGCATCCAATTTCCCCTCATACTTGATGGTGAGAGGCGTCCCGTTGTAGTCGGAGTCAAACGACCAATTGATTTTATCCCCGTCAACCTTACCCGAAGCCTTGGCGTCTTTCCCATCCGAAGTCTTGCAAGTCCCGGTCAGATCGTTGTCAGTCTGGGTAAGCGTGCACTCGCCGTCGCTTTCATTGCCCGCGATGCTGCTGTGAGTCTTCCACGTGCCGGTGAGGGGTGCCTTGTCAGCCGCGAGGGCGGCCACTGCGGTCGACGCCAGAAGAACGAATAGAAGCGGTGTTCTCATTGAGGGGTCCTTTTGAGGGAAATTGGCACTCAGTGCCATGTCGCGGAGTACAAGCGGCACTGAGTGCCATCGTCAACATCAAAAGCCGAGCTTTTTCACACCCAGAATTTGCACCTCGATGCATATTGTCACCTAGTGCAATAAATGGCACGCTTTAGGGTTACACTGCACTCAGGGAGCCATCGTGACGAGAGAGAAATTGCAGGCCCGCAAGCAGGAACTAGTACGAAACGCAATCTTCGATGCGGCGATAGAGATCTTTGCGACGAAGGGGTTCGACGAAACTACTGTCGAAGAAGTGGCCCAGGCCGCGGGTGTTTCGAGGCGTTCGTTTTTTCGCTATTTTGCAAGCAAGGATGATCTGTTGGCCCAGAATGTGGTGCTCTATGGCGCTGCCCTAAACGAAGCCATTACAGCATGCCCGCCAACATTCACGCCTCTCGAAATCGTGCGGGAAACGGTTCTGACTGTTGGCAAACGGTCCGTCTCGCATCCGCATACACGCCGGGTTATCGAAATCTCTCAACGCAGCGCCTCGGCACGACAGGCGCACCTATCGCGATGGATCGAGGTTGAGGACACCGTGGCCCAGGCGTTTGCAGGACGACTCAAAAACGCGACAAAGGATGACCTCAAGCCGCGCTTGATGGCAAGCCTTACGTTGTCGGTCATGAACGTCGCAATTATCGCGTGGTTTCGTGGCGAATTCCGGGATTTCCCCACGGCGGCGAAGTATGCGTTTTCAAATCTCATGCGAATTGTCTCCGACCAAACGAGTTCGACCAAGTCAACCGGGAATGAAGCGACTGCCTTGAAAGTAGCTTCTCCGACCGGCCGGCCAAAATCCGGTGCAATAAAGAGATAGGGCAGAGTGTGTCGGAAAAGCTGTAAGCTCGATGCCGAGGGCTTCGACTGATGATTGCGTCTTTTCTCCGCGCGACGGCTTCGCGCACGTTTCTTCCTATGTGTATCTCTCTGCTCGGCGGCTTGGGTTTGCTCATTTCGGCTTCGGGCCAGCAGCAGTTTCAAACTCTTCTGGTCGGCGTCGATCACCGCACCGTAACCAGCCTCGACGGAGATTGGCATTACCTCGTTGATCAATCCCCGGCCCGTGCACTCTACACGTCAACCGGCCAAATCAACGACAAGTCCTACGCGCTCAACGAGCATCCCAACATCGTGGGAAAACACAACCAGGAATACGACTTTTCCACGGCGCCGACAATCAAAGTCCCGGGCGATTGGAACACGCAGGTCCCGCAGCTCTTCAACTACGAGGGCGTTCTCTGGTACGAACGCGACTTCGACTTCCAGCCAAAGCCCGACTCGCGCACCTTCCTTCACATCGGAGCCGCCAACTACCGCTCCCACGTTTGGGTCAACCAGAAACGCATTTGCGACTCGAGGGGGGCTACACCCCGTTCGACTGCGAAGCGACCGCAGTCCTGCATCCCGGTTCAAACTTCGTGGTCATCGCAGTCGACGCCACGCGCCTCGTCGACGGCATCCCTTCCGTCGGCATCGATTGGTTCAACTACGGCGGCCTCACGCGCGATGTCTCTCTCGTGACAGTGCCACACGCCTTCATCGATGATTACGACGTGCACCTCGCGCACGGTTCTACATTTGACCCACAGAGCACGGAGATTACAGGCTACGTACATGTTCTCGATGGTGCGGCTGGAACCGCGGTGACCATCGACATCCCCGAGGCCATTGCAAAAGGCACGGTCCGCACTGATGCCGACGGCAATGCGCCATTCACCTTGAAGGCATCAAGCCTCACACTGTGGTCCCACGAATCGCCAAAGCTCTACAAAGTGCACATCTCAGCCGGCGACGATACGCTAACCGACGATATCGGCTTCCGTGACATCCGCGTTGACGGAACCCGCATCTTGCTCAATGGCAAGGCCATCTTCCTAGAAGGCGCCAACATGCACGCGGAAGCGCCAGTCCGTGGTGGCCGCGCCTACTCGCAGGAAGACGTCAACACAATCTTCGGCTATTTGAAAGATCTCCACGCTAACTTCGTCCGTCTCGCTCATTATCCGCACGACGAACGCATGGAGCGCGCCGCCGACCGCAACGGCATTATGGTCTGGTCCGAGATTCCCAATTGGCAGAACATTTCCTTTGATAAGCCCGAGGTCTACGCCAAGGACCTGGCAATGCTCAAGGAGATGATCCGGCGCGATCGCAATAAAGCCTCGGTGATTCTATGGTCCGTCTCCAATGAAACACCAAACAATCCCACTCGAACCAAGTTTCTCACCGACCTCGCTGACGAAGCGCGCAAGCTCGATTCCACTCGACTCATAACCTCCGCCATCATTGGACCGCGGCCCGATGGGACCGAGATGGTGAACAAGGACCCGCTTTGCGATGCGCTTGATGTAATTGGTCAAAACGAATACATCGGCTGGTATGAAATGACCCCCGAAGACGCCGACAAGATTGAATGGACACTTCCGCAAAAGCCGGTCTTGATGAGCGAATTCGGCGCGGAAGCAAAGTTCGGAAATCACGGCGCCACAGATGCGCGCTGGACGGAGGAACAGCAGGTTTACGTCTTCGAACATCAGTTCGCGATGCTCCGCAAGATTCCTCAACTCCGCGGCATCACACCCTGGATTCTCACGGATTTTCGATCGCCTACGCGTAACATCCCTCGCCTGCAGGACGGCTACAACCGGAAGGGACTTATCTCGGAAGACGGGAAGAAGAAGGAGGCCTTCACGCTGTTTCAGAAAGCCTACACTGAGCACTCGCTTGGAAAGGCCGAATAGCAACGAGGCGGAACGCGATTGAGAGATAGTTCAGACCCGTTTTTCCTCCGCTCCGCCATGTACCCTTGACTAGGAACACTCATGACGGAAAAGACAAATCTACCTCACGAAATCCTTCTTCATATTGCCCAAACACTGAACCTGCTGCCGCGCGGCATCAACGCGGTCATCGAATTGCTCGACGACGGCGGCACGGTTCCGTTCATTGCGCGCTATCGCAAGGAAGCCACTGGCAATCTGGATGAAGTGCCGATTCGCGCCATCGAGGAAAAGCTCGCATATTTTCGCGACCTGCTCGATCGACGTGCCACCATCCTTGCCTCTATTGCCGAACAGGGCAAGCTCACCGAAGACTTGAAGGCCCGCATAGAATCGACGCTCGACAAGAGCGAGTTGGAAGACCTCTATCTGCCCTATAAGCCCAAGAGGCGCACAAAGGCCACGATTGCACGCGAAAAAGGATTGGAACCCCTGGCTCACTATCTTTGGGCTCAGCAGCCGGGCCTCGAACCGCTCTCGGCGCTTGCACCTCGCTTCGTAAATGCAGAACTCGGTGTAGTCAACGTGGAGGAGGCTCTCGAAGGTGCCCGCCACATCGTCGCGGAGTGGATCAGCGAGGACGCCAACCTTCGCAAGGCCTTGCGCCAGCTCATGTTCGATGAAGGCGTTGTCGTCAGTCGCAAGGCGATGGACGCTGTTGATGAGCAGGATAAATTCAAAATGTATTACGAGTTCAGCGAGCGGGTGAAGACCATCCCATCCCACCGCATGCTCGCTATCCGCCGCGGCGAAAGTGAGAATATTCTTTATTTCCTCATTGAGGTCGAACCAGAACGCGTTCTCGCTATCATTCGAAAGCATGTCCAGCGTACTCCTGGCGACTGGACTCGCGACCTCGAGCTCTCTATCGATGACGCATGGAAGCGCCTCCTCAACTCCTCGATCCAGGGTGAGGTCCGTCTCGAACTCAAACGACGTTCCGACACCGAAGCCATCGGGGTCTTCCGCGACAATCTCTACAATCTTTTACTCTCTCCACCCGCTGGACCAATCTCGGTGCTCGGCATTGATCCCGGCTTGCGGACCGGTTGCAAGATTGCGGTAGTTGACGAAACCGGTAAGCTGCTTGCGCACGACGTGCTCTATCTACATACGTCAAAACGTGGTGACGCGGAAGCGACGCCGAAGCTTGACACGCTCCTTCGTCAACATAACGTGCGCGCAATCGCCATCGGCAACGGCACCGCTTCGCGTGAAACAGATGCATTCGTGCGCGGCTTTTTGCGGGACAAGGGAATCCAGAATATCTTCTCGGTGACCGTTAGCGAAGCCGGCGCAAGCGTCTATTCCGCCTCTAACATCGCGCGCCAAGAATTCCCCGATCTTGACCTCACTGTGCGCGGCGCAATCTCGATCGCGCGTCGCCTGCAAGACCCCCTTTCCGAGCTCGTAAAGGTCGATCCCAAATCCATCGGCGTCGGCCAGTACCAACACGATGTCGATCAGCGCCAACTCGCCGAGTCGCTCGAGAAGGTCGTCGAGAGCTGCGTCAATCGCGTGGGCGTCGATCTCAACACATCCTCATGGACATTGCTGCGTCACGTCGCAGGGATCAGTGAGCGCACCGCGCTCAACATCGTCGCCTATC
Source organism: Acidobacteriota bacterium (assembly GCA_025353435.1). Taxonomy (GTDB): domain Bacteria; phylum Acidobacteriota; class Terriglobia; order Terriglobales; family Acidobacteriaceae; genus Telmatobacter. The sequence continues at coordinate 11,438 of JANXQR010000210.1, forward strand.
GAAACGACAAGGGCGGCTTCCGCTCGCGCTCCCAGGTGCTTGAAGTTCCGGGTATCGGCCCCAAGACGTTTGAGCAGGCTGCGGGCTTTCTTCGCATCCGCAGCGGCGACAACCCGCTCGACTCAACCGCCGTTCACCCCGAGTCCTACGCAGTCGTCGAGCAGATTGCCGCTCTCCTCAAAACTCCGATTCACGACTTAATCCGCCAGCCCGAAGCCCTTGAAAAGGTCGACCGAACAATGCTCTCCGCGGGAGCATTCACACTCAATGACATCCTTGCAGAGTTGCGCAAGCCGGGCCGAGATCCACGCGATAAATTCGTCGCGCCCAGCTTCCACGAGGATGTGCGCGCAATCTCAGACGTCAAGGCGGGCATGGTGCTGGAGGGCGTGGTGACTAACGTGACAAAGTTTGGGGCATTCGTAGACATCGGCGTCCATCAGGACGGCCTCGTCCACATCAGCGAGCTTTCAAACCGCTTCATCAAAGACCCGTCAGAAGCTGTAAAGACAGGCCAAATCGTCAAGGTCATGGTATTGAACATCGATGAGAAGGCAAAACGTATAGCCCTCTCAATCAAGGCTCTGGCTGCAACTGCGCCGCGTCCGTCCCAACCCCAAGCCAAACCGCAGCCGAAGCTGGAGGATCAGCTCGTCGCCTTGTCTGACAAGTGGCGAGTCCGAACGTAACCGGTACTGCCGGCGCCGCCAACATCGGCCGTATCAGGCAGCGGCCCGTTGCTGCCAACCGTGGCCGCGGGGTTGGCTAGACATGGCGCAGACGTCGTCGGCATCTTTGAACAGGCTCCGCTCGCCTATCTCGCGCTATTCGCTCTCACCCTCGCTGCACACCCAGCAAAGATATGGGAGGGCCTGCAGTATCGATCAGTCACGCAGTCGGCACCGTCGCCGCGAGGCCGCCTGCGTGCGTCGATTCATAGAAAATGATTTCAGGAGATGCGATGCCCAAGTTTCCCGACCAAATAGCCAGTTCACTTCTTTGCAGCTTTTGCCTGTGCGTAGCGCTATCTTCTTCCGCGCAGACCGCACAACCCGCACAACCCGCTCAGCAAACGCCCACGCCCGATTCCACTGCAGACAAGCCAGCCGAAAAGCCCAAGCGCTCCATCCGCCCCATTGACGCAGGCTCGCCCATTCCTACACGCGCCGAAATGTTACGCGGCGCATACGGCCCTTTCCGCGCCAATAACGACCTGCTCTACTACCACCTCGACATTCGCGTCGACCCCGAAAAGAAATTCCTCAGCGGCAAAAACACCATCCGCTTTCGTATGCTCAGTGACGGCACGCGCATTCAGCTTGATCTAACCGATCTCCTCACCATCGACAAGATCCTCCTCGACGGCCCGTCACATCAGGACGCAATGCCGCTCAAGTACGATCGCGACGGCAGCGCCGTCTTCGTCAACTTCCCGCACACCCTCCACGCCGGCAAGGTCTACTCCATCGACTTCTACTACTCCGGAAACCCTCCCGAGACCGGCCGCTTCGGCGGCTTCACCTTCAAGCAGGATCCATCCGGCCAGGTCTGGATCAATACCGCGTGCGAGGAAAGCGGCTCTAACGTGTGGTGGCCGAACAAGGACCAGTGGCGTGACGAAGTGGAAAGCATGGACATCAGCGTCGCCATCCCCAACAATCTCGTCGACGTGTCAAACGGCAAGTTCCTCGGCAAGACCGATCTCGGCGACGGCTACACGCGCTGGGACTGGCGCGTCCACTACCCCATCAATAACTACGACGTCTCGCTCAACATCGGCAATTACGTTCACTTTTCTGACCAGCTTGGCGATCTGCCGCTCGACTTCTACGTCCTCCCCGAAGACCTCGAAAAAGCAAAGGTGCAATTCGCGCAAGCCAAGGGAATGATCGAGGCATATCAACACTACTTCGGCCCCTATCCCTTCGCCAAAGACGGTTACAAACTCATCCAGGCGCCCTACTCCGGCATGGAGCACCAGAGCGCCGTCACCTACGGCAACCTGTTCAAGAATGGCTATCTCGATCGCGACTGGACCGGCGTCGGCATCAGCCCGCGCTTCGACTTCATCATCATTCACGAGAGTGGCCACGAGTGGTTCGGCAACAGCATCACCGCCCTCGACCCCGCCGATATGTGGATCCACGAAGGCTGGACCACCTACCTCGAAAGCCTCTACGTCGAATACCGCTGGGGCAAGACCGACGCCATCAAATATCTATCCGGCTATAAGCCCAAAGTCCACAACCTCCGCCCCGTCGTTGCCGAGCGCGGCGTGAACGCCAACCCCACTGAAGACCAGTACTTCAAATGCACACTCATGCTCAACACCCTGCGCAGCGTCGTCGATAGCGACACAAAATGGTGGGCGCTTCTGCACAGCTTCTATCAGCGCTACAAATACCAGAACATTCAAACCGAAGACGTCATCAGCTTCTTCAACCAAAACACCGGCCTCAACCTCACGCCCATCTTCAACCAGTACCTGCGCCATCCCGCCATCCCGCGGCTCGAACTTCTCTTCGGCGAATCCCCCGGCATGGTCATGTACAAATGGGCGGCCGACGAGGAAGACTTCGCCATGCCTGTCGGCGTCGGCTCTCCAGACCACTGGAAGATCATCCACCCCACAAAGAAGTGGCAGGTGATGCAAAGCCCTCTCAGCAAGGACGACTTCCAGGTGGCAACTGACCTCTACTACGTCGACGTCAACAAGCAGTAGAGGCTATTCCTGAACGCAAGCCGCCGGTTTTTGCCAACGAGCAGACATTCGAGATTTCGATTTATTTCGATGATGACTGCTTGCTTCGCCGACAAGTCGTTCTCGTTCGCATCGGTTGAAAAAACGAAGACGCAATGGGTAACCACGCGCGGCGCGCCAGCGCCGCGCCTCTCCATTTGAGCCAGCGCTGATTCTTGTGCCCTGACCGCGACCGCCAGCACCTGCCCGGTTAAGGGCAAACGCGACGAAGTGCGGCGCACAACGAAGGCTCCCCATCTTGTCGAAGTTTGGTTCTGGGGGTCGTCCCGCGTCGGAACCCCGGGAGACGTGGCGCGCGGGCCCAGCCCCGACGACACCCCCTTCCCCTTTCGCCCGATGTTTGCACAATTTTGGGTGCACCCATCCCCCAAAAAGGCCACAGATTCCAGCCGAATTAGACCCTCCTGAAATCCACGCGAACACCAGTTTGGAGTATCATTCGTCTATAGAATGAGCGGTCTATTCCCCCATTAAGGGGACCGCATGGGGTTGTCTGTGTCTCGATTCTTCCAGCGTTTGGCATTTGTCTTAGGAGCAGCGGTCTTTGCCGCGCTCGGTTTGGGATTCGCATTGGGCGAGTTCGGTTGGTTCGGCGTACACGCCGGTGGCGAGCAGGACGGCGCCTATAAGCAGATCGGCGTCTATCAGCAGGTCCTCCGCCGCATCCAAAGCGACTATGTCACTGAACCCAACGTCAACACCGTCACCACGGGCGCGCTGCACGGCCTCCTCGAGTCCCTCGACGCCGACTCCAGCTACCTCACGCCAACCGAATACAAGATCTACAAGGAACGGCCTGACACCGGCGTAGCCCAGATCGGCATCACCGTCTCCAAGCGCTTTGGCTATGCAACAGTGGTCAACGTGGTTCCCGGTTCTCCTGCCGACCATGAGCACATGTCTGACGGCGATGTGATTGAATCCATTGGTGATCAGTCCACCCGCGAGCTCTCCCTGGCCGTCATTCGGCTCATGCTTGAGGGCAAGGCCGGATCGAGTCTCAGCATTACGCTAGTCCGCCCCCGCAAGTCTGAACCAGACAAGGTCACTCTCACCCGCGCCATCATTCCCACCCCGGCGCTTGCCGACCAGCAGTACGAAAACGGCTCCATCCTCTATCTCAAGCCGGGAACAATCTCCAAGGCTCGCGTGGATGAAATCGCCTCCAAAATCAAAGCCAACAAGAGCCGCAAAATCCTTCTCGACCTGCGTGACTCCTCCGGTGGTGACGACGATGAGGGCATCCGCCTCGCCAACCTCTTCATCAGCCAGGGCACGTTGGCCACGCTTGAAGGCCAGAAGTTCCCCAAGCAGACCTTCGCGGCCGAAGCCTCCAAGTGCCTCACCACTGCCCCGGTTGTGGTCCTCGTGAATCGTGGCACTTACGGAGCCGCCGAAATCACCACGGCAGCCATTGAAGACGCCAAGCGCGGCGACGTCGTCGGCGAGCGCACCTTCGGCGAGGGTTCCGTTCAGAAGACCATTGACCTTCCCGACGGAGCGGCCCTCATACTCACCGTTGCCAAATATGAAGGGCCTGCCGGTAAGAAAATCCAGGACGAGGCCGTTGTCCCCAACGTTATTGTGGGTCAGGTGGCTGACGACGACCTGGGTGACGACACAACCCCTCCAGCCAAGGAAGACCAACCGCTCAACAAGGCGCTTGAGATTCTGAAGGCCAAGGCCAGCTAAGCAGCAGATTCCTTTACATATCCATCCGCGGTGTGGGCTTAGGCTCACGCCGCTGTACTTTTAGGTCCAATTTGATACCGTGTTCCCACCTTGCCCAGCCAGATACCGCTCCTTGCAAATCAACAAATTGGAAAACCGGGTACATGCTAACCTCGAATACATCGGCACTTCCTCCGGGGACGCACAAGGAAGTGTCATGAGGCTTGACCGGTTTGGCCGCCCACTCACAATTTATCGATTCCAGCGGTCTGGGCCGAAGGCAATGGCTCGATTCTGAACCCTCGCCGCGCCCACCCCGCAAGCTCGCGGGCAGGAAGATTCTGGTCCTCCTGGTGCTGCTGTCGATGATCACAGGTTCGCTGGCCGGCCTCACTCTGGTGTATTCCGCCAACCTCCCCCAGATGGACGACCTCGAGCGTTATCACCCCTCCACAATGACCGACCTTTATGACCAGAAGGGTCGCGTCATCGGCTCTTTCGCCCTCCAGCGACGCATCGTCATCAATTACAACGACTTTGCCCCGGTCCTTCGCCAGGCCGTTATCTCCATTGAAGACAAGGACTTCGAGTCCCACGGCGGCATCAACCTGTTTCGCATTGGCGGCGCGCTCGTCCACGACCTCCGCAGCCATGGCCGCGCCCAGGGCGCCTCCACCCTCACCATGCAACTCGCCCGCAACCTCTTCCTTAATGCCGACCGCACGGCCGTCCGCAAACTCCAAGAGGCCTATCTTGCGATTCAGATCGAGCGCACCTTCACCAAGGAGCAGATCTTCACCCTGTACGGCAACCAAATTTATCTGGGGTCCGGCGAATACGGGTTTGAGGCGGCGTCGGAGTTTTACTTCAGTAAACATGCTAAGGATCTGAACCTGACCGAGGCGGCGCTCCTTGCAGGGCTCCCCAAGGGACCGGTGGCCTACTCGCCAGTTCTGAATCCCGAGAAGGCCCTCCGCCGCCGCAACCTGGTGCTCATGGAGATGGAGTCAGACGGCGTTATAACCCACGCTGAAGCCGAGCGCGCCCTGCAAACCTCCCTCGATCTGCATATCGCCCAGCCAGAAGGCTCCGTGGCCCCCTGGTTCCAGGAGGAAGTGCGCCGCGAGTTGGAGAAGCGATTCGGCACCGAAGAAGTGCATGAAGCCGGCCTCCGCATCGACACCACGCTCGATCTCGACCTGCAGAAAACCGCCAACAAGGCCGTCGTCGACGGACTTGCAGCCTACGAGCGGCGTCACGGCTGGAAGGCCAGGATTCAAAATGTGCTATCTGACGGCATCGCCCTCGACGAGTACAAGCATCCCGACTGGGCGCTCAAGTCGCACCCAGGCGACTACGTTCATGCGCTCGTTACCCGCGTGCTTCCCAACGAAATCTACGCCCGCATTGGCGCGGAAGATTTATTGCTACTGCCCGAGGATTGGAAGTGGACCGGCCAGCCCTACGCTGACGCCCTGGTCAAGTCCGGCGACGTCATCTACGTTCAGTTGTCTGACACTATGGCGGGTAGCTCCCGCCGCGCCGCCCTCGAGCAAGACTCCGGCGCGCAGGGCGCAATGATGGCCATCGACAACACCAATGGCGACGTGCTGGCCATGGT
>JANXQR010000243.1 GCA_025353435.1 Acidobacteriota bacterium
GCTGCTGGCGCATGAAGACAAGACTTACTCTGGCGCGTTTGTGGCCTCCGCTTCAATCCCGTGGGGAAATGCCAAGGGCGACGATGACCTGGGCGGTTATCACCTGGTGTGGACGCGAGACATGGTGCAGACAGCGACCGCGCTGTTGCTGATAGGGAGTTACCAGGGCGGTTACGGTCTTTTGCAGCGACGTGTGTGGGGTGGAGCCGATGCCTATGGCGAGCGTGAACTCCCGTGCTCCGGCTTCTTTGCCGGGAGCGTTCATCGCGCAGTCAAGGTTCAGTTCGCCCATCAGCGCGATGTTGCCGTTGGTGGCTGAGCCGTACTCCCAGTTCATGTGGTGATCGTCCCTTAGATCGTGGAAACCATCGCTGACTCCAACGAATCCGCAACTGACGCGTGAGAAGCCGCAGCTCACGGCCATGGCCAGCGACCATTGTCCTTTCCACGCCAACAGCACGCGATAACCGGCCACGTCAACGGCGCGCGCTGAGTTGCCCGCACCGCCGCCGTCGAGATGCGGTGCCAGCAGGGCATAGAGTTTCAGCTTCGAAAGCATCGCCGGTTCAGCCTCAATCCGGCTGTGTACCAGCAGTACTGAATGGTGCGGATCGCAGATGATCTCCTTGATTAGCGTGTAGCGGCCATCGGGGTCGCGGTTGGTATAGCGGATTCCCAGCGCCTCGGCGTGAATGTATTCGAATGAGGAGATCAGATCGCGCTTTTCTTCGTGAGTAAAGGATTCCCCATCGGTGATGAGGAATCCCATGTCGCGCACCTGGGGCAGGTCGATGGTAGGGTGGTAAAGCTCGTTCACAATGCCGTGCGAGCAGGTAAACCACATTCGGCTCGACGCAGAATACGCCGTGCCGACGGCGTCTTTAACGGCGGAGGTCCAGCGCGGTTCAAGTCCCGGCGCACCGGGGGCCTCGCCCTGCAGCGTAAGCCAACGATAGAGGGGCCGTTCGTTCATAATTGGGCAACTTTGTGCAGAACAGAGTGCGACTTGGCTTGAAGCGTTGAATGAGCCGCCAACTTGGGGAGCCGCGTGCAACAACCCTACTATCGATGTGTGCCAAACCGCAAAAGTTTCCGTTGGTTGCAGGATTCGCCGATTTTCAGATCCGACCAGCCGACCCTCAGGCATCCATCCAAGCACAGCGCCCCGTTTCGAAGTGTGAAAATTAGATTTCATCGTGCGCCGGCAATCAACTGCACCCCATTCCAGCGGTTCGGCATCCAACCAACGTTGGAACTGTCCCCCACCCGCGATCACACCTGACCTCGGCCCAGCACGAGGCCCTACCAAATTACAATCTTCAACTGAGGAGAATTCCCCAAAATGGCATACGAACTTCCACCACTTCCTTACGACTACGCGGCGCTCGAGCCGCACATTGATGCCGAAACCATGAAGCTCCACCACGACAAGCATCACCAGGCCTACATCAATAACGTGAATGGTGCGCTGGCGAATCATCCTGACCTCGCTGCCAAGTCCGTTGATGACCTGATCACCGACCTCAATGCGGTTCCCGAGGATATTCGCGGCGTGGTGCGCAACAACGGCGGCGGCCACTCCAACCACTCCATGTTCTGGACCATCATGGGTCCGGGCGGCGGTGCGCCCTCCGGTCCGATCGCCGACCAGATTAATGCGGATTTCGGCGACTTTGACGCGTTCAAAAAGACGTTCAACGAGACCACGGCCAAGCAGTTCGGCTCGGGCTGGGGCTGGCTTGTTTTCCAGGGCGGCAAGCTCAAGGTCATCACCACCGCCAACCAGGATTCCCCGCTGTCGCAGGGGCTCTACCCGATCCTTGGTAATGATGTCTGGGAGCATGCCTACTACCTGAAGTACCAGAACAAGCGCCCCGACTACCTGGCCGCCTGGTGGAACGTGGTCAACTGGGCCGAAGTGAATAAGCGCTTCGCTGCGGCAAAGAAGTAAAAAACGCGCGCTATTCTCCTGGCGCAAGGTGCCCCAGGTCCCACTTTCGGGACCTGGGATACAGTACATCCCAACCATCTCTGAAACCCTTGCCAGCCCTGTCGCAGCCCCCCAATTCACAACTTGGGTACCGGTCATGCGTCTATTCGGCAGATGAAGATCTCAACTAGTTCCTTCGTCCTTTTCGTTGTCATGGTTTCGATTTTGACAATAGCGACTGCGAGCGGGTCAGCCCAGACAGCCAGCTTCACCGTCAGTCAAAACGGTCACGATGTCGGCACCGCCAGCTGTTCACTCACTTCGAATGACACCGGGTTCGAATCCATCTCTTCTGTCAGAATTCAGATGCAGGGCCTCGATTATGCTCATTCCGACACCGAAGAACTGGACCCTGGACGAAACCTTAAACACGTACTCTTGAGTGGCACGGTCAACGGCTCCGCGG
>JANXQR010000244.1 GCA_025353435.1 Acidobacteriota bacterium
GAATGATTGCTTTTGGTGCTGAACATCGGACCGTCCATTACCCTGAGGATCGCCGCTTTCGAATCTGGATCAGGCCCTTCATCGTGATTGGCACAGCCGCAGTCATTGCGTCGTTGGTCGTGGCGGCATGGATCGAACTGGGGGTTGCCGGGTTGCCGCGCATTCCACCAGTTTCCGTCGTCTATCCCAACAACTTCGCGGGGCCGCACGGATTTCCGCTTTGGGTTCGCTATTGTCATTTTTTCAATTTCCTCTTCGTCACCCTCCTCATTCGCAGCGGGCTTTCCATCCTGGCCGACCATCCGCGACTCTATTTCAACGATGACTGTACGCCGGGGAGCGAGTGGATTCGATTTACGCCGATCAAGGTTCCACGCGACCGGCTCTGGACAGCCAAAGACGATGCACGCTACTTATCGCCGCTCATCGGAACGCCCGGATACCGGCACACGATCGGCATCGCACGCGTCTGGCACTTCATTGACGTGCATGGGTTTATTCTTTGCGGCTTGTATTTTGTCTCGATGCTCTTTGCGACAGACCAGTGGAAGAGACTCGTGCCCACGTCACCCACAGTAGTCCTCCAGGCATGGAACACATGGGTCCATTACGCGACCCTCCATCTGCCACAGGAACCAAACGGATTCTACGGATACAACGCGCTTCAGCAGATCGCTTATTTCGCAGTCGTGTTCGTCTTCGGGCCACTGGCCATTCTGACTGGCATTGCCATGTCGCCGGCTGTAGTGAACCACTTCTCCTGGTATGCACGCATGTTTGGCGGACGCCAGTCGGCTCGATCGATTCACTTTCTGACGATGCTCAGCTTTCTGGCGTTCCTGATCGTACACATCACGCTCGTGGTGATGACGGGCTTCGCGCGCAACATGAACCACATCGTCCTCGGGACCGATGACCAAAGCCATCTGGGCATGTGGCTCGGGTTCGCGGGCATCGGTGTGGTCATCCTTTGTTGGATTGCCGCGCATTATCTCTCCTGGTATAAGCCACGCTCATTGCAGCGCGCGCTGAAAGCCGTGACCTATCCTATGCAGTTGCTCACGCTGAACCGCCTGGCGCCGCAGCAGATGTATTCCGAGAAAGATATCTCACCTTACTTCTGGCCAAATGGGAAGATGCCGGTGCGCGAGGATTGGAAGCGGCTTGCTGAAGGTGGGTTCCGCGAGTTCAAGCTGAAGGTCGGCGGTCTGGTCGAAAACCCCGTCGAACTTTCGATAGAGGACCTGCGCAAACTCGGCGAGGAGGATCACATCTCCATGCATCACTGCATCCAGGGTTGGAGCGGGATTGCCAAGTGGGGCGGGATCCCGATGAAGGCACTCATCGAGCATGTGCGCCCAAAACCAGAGGCACATACTGTAGCGTTCTTCTCCTTCGGCCCAGCCCTTTATGGCGGCCCCTACTATGACACGCAAAGCCTTGAGAACGTGCTGAAGCCGCAATGTCTGCTGGCATCGGAGATGAACGGCGAGCCGCTGCCCGCCGTTTACGGTGCGCCTTTGCGTCTCCGTGTCGAGAATCAACTGGGTTACAAGATGGTGAAGTGGATCGAGCGCATCGAGTTCGTCGAATCGGAGAAGAAGCTGGGCAAGGGAGAAGGCGGAAAGAACGAAGACGACGAGTATTTCGATCTGTTACCGAATATTTGACTGGAAAGGGGCGAGAAACGCCTGGGAGGGGAATATGACAGCCGTAACACAAACCGTTCGTGAGATTGCACAAAAACAGCCAACATCCATCCGCGTCTTCGAAGAGTTCGGAATTGAGTACTGCTGCGGAGGCGGTGAGCGGCTCATCGAGGCGTGCGCGGCCAAAGACGTCGACGTCGATGCCGTGATTGCTGCGCTCGAGGCAGCTGCCCGCAACGAGAATCCGCAAGTGAAAGACTGGACGAAGGAATCCCTTGCGAGCCTGACAAGACACATCGTGGCGACTCATCACGCCTATTGCAAAGACGAACTTCCGCGGCTATCTGGCCTTGCGATGAAGGTGGTCAAGGTGCATGGAGGCACGAATCCGGAACTGACGTTGATCCGCGCGAAACTGGCCGAACTCGCCGAAGAGCTTACCGATCACCTGGCGGAAGAAGAGGTCGTTGTATTCCCCATGATCGTGAAACTCGAAGCAGAAAAGGTAGTTGCTGGTGTCGAGCCGGAGGGATCTCGTGTCTCTGTCGGGAATCCCCTCGCGCTGCTGATCCAGGAGCACGACCATGCGGGAGTTCTACTCGCCGAGATCCGAAGTCTGAGCCGCGATTTTAACGCACCTGAATATGCCTGTTCGACTTACCATGCCTTCTTCGAGGGGCTCAAAGAGTTTGAGCGCGATCTGCATAGGCATGTTCATCTCGAAAACAACATCCTGTTTCCGCGTGCAATCGAACTGGAGGCGTCCCGCAGTTAGGAGGGTAGCTTTCAGTTGATGAAATGCCATCAGGAAGTTTGGGAGCTGATTGCCCACGCATGCTCCGTCATGTGATTTGCCGGATCGAGCGGACGCCGCGCAGAAAAGCGAAAGCGATCTCGGCCGACGTTCGCTCGCGCATCCACAAATCCCGCTGACGTAAGGCGTTGGGTGATGGTGTCCGGCGAGACGAGTGTCAAAGTATCTCGAATATGAAAGATACTCATCAAAATTGACGGAAGACTATCCACACCGCCGAAAGTGCCGCCCGGCCGCAGAACACGGTATGCCTCGCTAAAGAATCTGTCCTGGAGTTCTGGCGTAGGGATGTGATGGAGCATTGTGAAAGCAACGACAGACCCGAAACTGCATCCCTCGTAAGGCATTGCCGTTGCGTCACCGCATCGAACCTCCACGTTGGTCGCTCGATAGCGGCATTGAAGAGCTTCGGCGAGAGCGGGATCAATTTCAAGACATTGAACGCGGCTCACCCGACGCTGTAGCCAGTCGGTTGTCACACCGGGCCCAGGCCCAACCTCAAGGACAGATTCGCCCAAGTCGATGCCATCGAGCGCCCAGGGCAGGATCTGGTTTTCCACCGTACGCCTCCAATGACCGGATTTGCAGTACAAGCGATGTAGCCGGTTCATTTTCTCTCAACCTCCGCAGAAGTCATCGCAAGATCAAAGAACTTGGCGATGATCCTTTTGCCGATCTCCTCAATTTCCAGCTGCTTAGTCTCTGAATTCTCGACCAGTCCCTTCGGTAAATGGTTTCGCCACGCCGCCCATGTGTCGGCATCCGGCTCGACATGAAACTGAAATCCATAGACCCAGCTTCCAAACCGAAATGCCTGCTGCGTGTACATTTGGCTCGAAGCCAGAAGCACGGCGCCCTCAGGCAATGTGAATGTATCGCCGTGCCAATGGAATGCAGGCAAGACATTGCCGATCCCGGCGAAGAGAGGATCCTGCTGGCCTGCCTGGGTCAGGGCTATAGAGCCGAAGCCGACTTCTGCTCCATGTCCCGGAAAGACCTTGCATCCAAGCGCCTTTGCAAGCAACTGGGCTCCCAGGCAAACACCAAGAACGGGGGATCCACGACGAACTGCCGCGGCGAGCAAGCGGCACTCTTTGGCGAGAAATGGATACAAGCCTTCTTCATAGGCGCCGAAAGGACCGCCCATTACCACCAAGCCATCGACGTGATCCGCCTCGGGGATCTCATCTTCGAGATCGAGGCGTCGAATCTCGACTTCGAGGCCGCGGCTTTTTGCTTCGCGAGCGATGATCCCCGGTCCTTCCCACTCTACATGCTGCAGTACAATCCATCGACCCTTCATCCCTGCCATTTTGGCACTGACGGCATGCACTTGCTGCGACCAAAGTCTCAGGACGGAAGAATCGAAGATAAGTCTCCAGAACAGCTGCGTCATGAGGAGTGTGTGTCATCCGTACTCAATCGAGTGACGGGAAACCTATTGTGCGTCAGAACGATCTTAATGAAGCTGATTATGTTGGTATTGCGGCGTAAGTCGTTCCCGATCCAATAAGTAAGGACCTGCCAACGTACCACCTTTGACGCCAGATTTGCACCATGTGCTGTCTTGCAGCTTTTCGTAAATGATGGGTGCTGCCGGTCCGCACGATGCAGGCTCTGCACCGGCTAGTTGGCAGGACGAGAGGAGAATCTCTGATGACAATCTGGCAATTGGCAGTTTACCTGTTGGCAGTTCTCCTCATCGTCGTGGTGATGCTCGGCCTTTTCTATGTCCTGGGACAGCGCAACCGGGAGCCCGCAACGGGATCGCAATACGAGTTGGGCATCGCCTCCCAAGGTTCGGCACATTCTCATGTGCCTGTGAAGTTTTTTCTGGTGGCGGCCTTCTTTGTTGTCTTCGACCTTGAAGGGGTCTTTCTCTTCCTTTGGGCTGTCGCTGGCCGCGAGCTCGGCTGGCCCGGTTATCTAGAAACTCTCATTTTCGTCGGCATCCTGCTGACGGCACTTGTCTATCTATTGCGCACAGGCGCGCTTGACTGGCGTTGTGACCTTGCTTTCGAGTGGCGAGCGCGACGCCGATCAACTCGATGACTACCGCTGTCTCTTCTGGCG
>JANXQR010000290.1 GCA_025353435.1 Acidobacteriota bacterium
CTGCCGTGGCAGCCCCAGAAGCTCTACTTCATGACCGATGCATTTGAAGATTGGGGTCCTTACTGGCACGATCCTGCAACTCTTTCTCCCCGGCGCAAGACCATCGTCGACCACACCGGCCCCGTCTACGAGACCAGCACAATCTCCCCATCGCTCCACAAGTCGTATGCCGAGATCACCGCGGAACACCAGGCGTTTTATCTCACGCAGGAAGGTGACATTGGGGTCAAGGCGCTCAAGTCAGGGAAATTCGCCGACTTCGAATACCATGCCCACCTGATCTTCGGAAAATCTCTGGTGGGCGGCACCGTGACGGGAGACGTCTTCGAAGGTGTCTCGCCGCAGCCAATTGCGTTCGCGCGCGTGCACGGCTATGAGTCCCCGCAGCAGAACGGCCTGTCGTTCGAGATCGGCGACCCATGGAGATTCTATTCGCTGTTCTGGAAGGCACACGACCTCGACCATCTCGCCGAGTTGATTCCCATTCCCGAAGCGACTCCGGAAGCAGGCGGCACCATCACCCTCAACTTTCTGGCCTGCAATCGCACGGCCCAACCGGCTGAGATTAAAGTTGTGCCCACAATCCCCATTGGATGGACAACGCAACCGCAGTTCACCAGCTACCCCATACGCGCCGGCGAGTGCTATCCCGTCCAGCAACTGGTCACTTCCCCGCCGGCGGCCAAATCGCATTGGGAACAACTCTCCTGGACCGCGACGGCAGGCTCCCAGCCCATAGGAAGCGTCGCCGTCCGCATATTCGTGGGCAAGAATGGTGGATTGCCGCAATGAGGTCGTCCGCAATCATCGACAGTTGAATTCGAAACCGTACTAAAATGTCTAAAGTGCCATGCTTAACGCCGAAAAACTCGACGAATTCAATCTCAGCTGGCGCCCCACGCCGGAGAAGGTTGACCTTGCCGTTAAAACGGCAATCGAGGTGGCCCATCCGTCTCGAGTCTTCATCTTCGGTTCCTGGGCACGCGGCAACGCGACAGCAGATAGTGACCTGGACCTCGCAATCTTTCTCGATGATGACCGAAAAGCTGACCTCAGCGAGTTAAGAAAGAAAATTCGCCGTGGCCTTGGCGACCTGAGAATGAGCATTGATCTGGTCATTGCCACCGAAGGTTACGTGAAAGAGTTCAATTCATCGATCAACAGCGTCTACTACCAAATCGTGAACGAAGGAAAGCTCGTCTATGACGCAGGGCATCGATAAAGAAGCAGGGATACTGCTTCTCAAGGCATCTGAGGACGAATCCGTCATACAACTGCCAGGCGTTCCCGATGGGCCATTTGGATTTCATATTCAGCAGGCCGTTGAAAAGATGTTGAAGGCCCTCCTTTGCCAGCTCGCCGTTAAATACAAGTTCACACACGACCTTGAATACCTTGTCACGCTGGTTCAGGATCATGGCGAGGCTCTTCCAATGGGAATCCTCGATATCACTCAACTCGAAAGCTACGGGGTTGCGTATCGTTATGACTCGGTCCCCGAAGTCGCAGTTCTTGACCGAGCCGCAGCCATCGAATCGGTTCGCCTCATCCGCGAGCACGTAGTGGCCCGCATCCACGCCCTCGCCAACACGCCGTAATCCGCTCCGTTACAATAGTCCAAAGCGCCTGCTGATCCAGGGACTCGAATCGCTGGATCGCCAGGCGCGTCAAAGTATGATGCTCGCAAAAAATCTCCCCGAAGCGCTCACGTTCGACGATGTGCTGCTGGTGCCCGCCTACAGCGAGGTAGTTCCCACCCAGGTCAGCACACAGACGCGGCTGACGCGCGACATCACGCTCAATACGCCCCTGCTCTCGTCTGCCATGGATACCGTGACCGAGTCGCGTATGGCCATCGCCATGGCCCAGCAGGGCGGCATTGGCATCGTGCACCGCAACCTCACCATCGTCGACCAGGCCGGCGAAATCGACAAGGTCAAGCGCTCGGAAAGCGGCATGATCGTGGACCCGGTCACCATCGGTCCCGACCAGTTGATCAGCGATGCCCTTGAAGTCATGCGCCGCTACAAGATCTCCGGCGTCCCCGTCACCCAGGGCAAGAAGCTCGTCGGCATCCTCACCAACCGCGACCTCCGCTTCGAGACCCGCACTGACGTTCCCGTGGACGAAGTGATGACCAAGACGAACCTCATCACCGTCCCCGTCGGCACCACCCTTGAAGAAGCTGAGCTCATCCTCCACGAACACCGCGTCGAGAAGCTCCTCGTCGTCAACGATCAGTACGAGCTCAAAGGCCTCATCACGGTCAAGGACATCCAGAAGAAGCTTAAGTATCCCAACGCCAGCAAGGATGAGAAGGGCCGCCTGCGCGTGGGCGCCGCCATCGGGGCCACGGGCGACTACCTGGAGCGCGCCGCCGAGCTGATCAACGCCCGCGTGGACGTGCTGGCCATCGACTCCGCCCACGGCCACTCCTCGCGCGTCCTCGAGGCCGTTCGCGAGGTTAAGAAGCGCTTCCCGAACATCGGCCTGTTGGCTGGCAACGTGGCCACCTATGAAGGCGCCATGGCCCTCATTGACGCGGGTGCAGACGCCGTCAAGGTCGGCATCGGCCCGGGCTCCATCTGCACCACACGCATGGTTACGGGTGCAGGCATGCCGCAGATCACCGCCATCGCCGAAGCCTACCGCGCGGCCCGGGAGCACGACATCCCCATCATTGCCGACGGCGGCATCAAGTACTCAGGCGAGATCACCAAGGCCATCGCCGCAGGCGCCAGCACCATCATGATCGGCTCGCTCTTTGCGGGCGTTGACGAGAGCCCCGGCGAAACCCTCCTTTACCAGGGCCGTACCTTCAAAACCTATCGCGGCATGGGATCGCTGACCGCCATGAGTCAGGGCTCCGGAGAGCGTTACTTCCAGAGCACCGAGGACATGGCCAGCCGAGAGCTCGGAACCGAGGGCGTGGTCCAGCGGGAAAGAGCCTCGCAGAACCGTTTGGCGAAGTTCGTGCCCGAGGGCATTGAGGGCCGCGTGCCCTACCGCGGGCCGCTTGAAAACATGGTCTATCAGCTGGTGGGCGGCCTCAAGTCGGGCATGGGCTATCTTGGGTGCGAGACGATCAAGGATCTGCAGGAGAAGTCGCAGTTTGTACGCATCTCGAACGCGGGCCTTCGCGAGAGCCACGTGCACGACGTGATCATCACCCGCGAGGCCCCCAACTACCATGTCGAGTAGGCGGCGGGGGCGCCGCATTGCCTACTGGATCCACGCCTGGTGGCCCGTTGCCGTGGCCATCACCGTCATCTGTTTCGAGTCGACGGAGATGATGGGCGCCGACCACACCAGCGGGCCGCTTAGGGCCATCTACCAGTTCATCTTTGGCCACGTTCCCGGACGGCGGTGGGAGATGATCCATCACACCATTCGAAAGTGCGGCCACTTTATCGGCTACGGGCTGATGGGGCTGGCCTGGCTGCGGGCTTGGTGGATGTCTTTGCCGCAGTCGCTGTTTCTGCAGGACACTCTGATGGCGCTGGCTGGGACCGCCACGGTGGCTGCCCTGGACGAATATCACCAGTCTTTCCTGCCCAATAGAACTTCTTCTCCGTGGGATGTGCTGATTGATTGCAGCGGAGCGCTGACGTTGCAGTTGATTGTGTACATTTACATGCGGTTGGCGCGGCCGAAGGGACTCATGAGGTCTCGTTGAGGTTGATTTTGCACTGGTTTTGTGACAAAAGCTACATTCGCATGCCAAAAATAAAACGGTCAAGATGATTGGAATGATGGGATTGCACACCGAAAAGGGGGGAATTTTGCGCCACCGTGATCTGGAACACTTTT
>JANXQR010000297.1 GCA_025353435.1 Acidobacteriota bacterium
GGAATGGGAGCCGGATCTCGTTGTGACGGACCTCATGATGCCGGAAATAAGCGGCGTTGACCTCTGCCGGGCGATCCGCAAAAAATCCAAGACGCCGATCCTTGTCCTGTCCGTCCGCGATCAGGAACGAGCAAAGGTAGAGGCTCTCGACGCCGGTGCCGATGACTACGTCACAAAGCCTTTCGCCATTCAAGAACTGCTGGCACGCGTGCGGGCACACTTGCGGCGGGCGCCTGAACGGGTTACCGACACTGCAATTGATGCCGGGGATTTTCACATAGATCCCGCCGCCCACACGGTAACGGTGGTGGGCCGAGCAGTCCATCTGACGCCGCGAGAATTCGATCTCCTTTTGCTGCTTGCGCAAAATCCCGGCAAGGTCCTCACGCACCGCGTGCTGCTTACTGCCATCTGGGGCGCTCAATCCGCGCAACAGCCGGAGTATCTCCGCGTCTTCGTGGGACAACTCCGGAAAAAGCTGCAAGGGGAGAACCACAAGGAATATATCCAGACGGAACCGTGGGTCGGTTATCGCTTTTTGCCCGACGGCTCACCCGAGTAGCCCATCCGAAGGCATAACTCTTAGTAATTTAATGCGCTCCGCCCCGCATTCACTTACACTCCTACCTTTCCGCCTCCGCGGCGCCTCCCCTTACGGTTCCCTTACGTATTGTTTATCTCCAGCTTAGTGGTATTGGGAGTACAACCGATGAGGACGCACAGGAGGGACCCCGCAAATGTGGGATCTGCTGATGATCGTATTCACAATCGCCTTCTTCGTTGTTGCAGTTTGGTATGTAAGAGCCTGTGAGCACCTGAGGTAATCGCGATGAGCATTGCTACGCTCGTAATTCTTCTTCTCACCATCTTCCTACTCGGCTACCTCGTCGTAGCCCTTCTTTACCCGGAGAAATTCTGATGACCCTGAACGGTTGGGTGCAGTTTCTCATCTTCTTCGTTGTCCTGGTTCTCTGTATGAGGCCGGTCGGCATCTACATGGCGCGAGTCTTCATGGGCGAATCCAAGTTCCTTCGTCCGGTTGAAAACGCAATCTACCGTCTCTGCGGCGTGCACAGCGACGAAGAGATGAACTGGCGTGAATATACCGTGGCCATGCTTCTCTTCAGCTTTGTTTCTCTGCTCGTCACTTACCTCATCGAGCGTACGCAGCAGTTCCTTCCCTGGAATCCGCAGCATCTTCCGGCGGTAGCTCCTGACCTGGCATGGAACACGGCAGCCTCATTCACAACTAACACCAACTGGCAGGCCTATGTGCCCGAGACCACCATGAGCTATTTCACGCAAATGGTGACACTGGCCTACCACAACTTCTTTAGTGCAGCCGTTGGAATCGCCGTCGCAATCGCACTCGTACGCGGGATAGCACGTCGTGAAACAAAGCTGATTGGCAATTTCTGGGTAGATACCACGCGCGCATGCCTCTATCTGCTTCTGCCTATCTGCATGGTCTATTCGCTGGTGCTCGTGAGCCAGGGTGTGATTCAAAACCTGCATCCGTACACGGCGGTTCAAACAGTCGAGCACGCGACGCAGACCATTGCCAGGGACCGGTTGCCTCACAGGAGGCAATCAAGATGGTCGGGACAAATGGCGGCGGCTTCTTCAATGCCAACAGCGCGCATCCCTTTGAGAATCCGACGCCATTCACCAACTTCATCCAGATGGTCTCAATCTTCTTGATCGGCGCGGGCCTCACCGTGACGCTCGGCAGGATGACCGGATCGCCAGGCCACGGTTGGGCGGTGTTTGCGTGCATGTCCATCTTATTTGTAGCGGGGTTCATCGTCGCATATTCGGCTGAAGCACAGCCGCATCCGCTGTTGCATGGGGTAGATCAGCATGTAAGTGCTCAGCAGTCGGGCGGTAACATGGAGGGCAAGGAGACCCGCTTCGGGGTCTCACAATCGGCCCTGTTCGCCACCATCACCACCGACGC
>JANXQR010000330.1 GCA_025353435.1 Acidobacteriota bacterium
TTGCCGTCGTATTCTCCCGTGAAGGCTATGGTGCTGCCGTCCGGTGAGAACACCGGCGCCGTCTCGATACCCACTCCGGTTGTGAGTCGCGTTGCCTTCCCGCCCGCGCGCGGCACCGTCCACAAGTCGCCCGCATAACCAAAGCAAATCAGGTCCTTGCTGAGTGACGGACGCTGAAATATGTGCGGTGTCGCAGCCGCTCGCGCAGCAATTTGATTAGAGATCAATCCAAGAGAAGTGAGAACCAAGGCAAGACAACACAAAGCAGAGAGACGAAACGAGCGCAACTGGACCTCCAGGCTGACGCATCAATGATGCCACTCATCTTAACGCAGCCGCGGTCGCCGGTTGAGTAACTAATCCTTGAGAGTTACTGTAATCTTGCGCGCATCGCCGCCCGCCGACGAAATGGTGATCTCGCCTGTTGAACGCTTCATAATGCTCTTGAACTTCTCGCCCCACTCGACGAGCACCAGTGAATCCGGCGTGAGCAATTCCTCCAGCCCCAGCGTCTCGAGTTGCCGGTCGCCTTCGAGACGGTACACATCCAGGTGAAACAGCTTCACTGGCCGTCCTTCGCGGGTGCCGTCGTACTCATGAATCAGGGTGAATGTGGGGCTTGTGACCTCATCGGGATCGGCGGCGTCCAGCGCCTGCGCAATCCCTTTCACCAGCGTTGTCTTCCCGGTGCCCAGGTCGCCGCGAAGCACAAGCAGTTGAGGCGGCTTGAGCAACGCCGCCAGTTTCCGGCCCACCTCAATGGTGTCCGCACCGCTCTGTGTAACGAACTCGTGGGTCCGGCCTTCTACCGCGGGGGCTTCCTTGCTCATTCGGCTTCCTCACGGGAGCGCTTCGCGGCTGAATTCTCCGCCGGCATCCCCTGCAACCAAACATAACCGTTCTCAGTGCGGCTGCGAAAGCGAAACGCCCGAGAAAATTGTGCAAGACTGTCAGTCGCCAGCAACGTGTGCTCATCCATTGCCCGCACCACGAGATCGGCAGCCAACCCGTGCAGGAAGACTGCAGCCTCTACGGCATGCGCCGGATCTTCTTTGTATTGAGCCAGCAAACCCGCGATCACGCCCACCAACACATCGCCACTTCCACCCTTCGCCATGCCAGGATTTCCGGTAGTATTCACCGCAACCCGTCCATCCGAAAGCGCGATCAGCGTACGCGATCCCTTGAGCACCAATGTGACTCGGTTTTCCACAGCAAACCTTCGTGCAATGTTGAGCCGGTCGGATTGTACGTCGCTTGTTGAAACTCCGGCGAGCCTTCCCATTTCTCCAGGATGCGGCGTAAGCACGACCGTTCGCCCGTTCTTGGTGAGTTCGGAAAGCTTGCCCTGGATTGCGGAAATGATGTTGAGTGCATCGGCGTCAATCACCACAGGCATCGACGTGCCTTCGAGCAATCCAACACAGAATTTTGCCGTGTCGTCGCTCTGCCCAAGGCCGGGTCCGAGGGCCATCACGGTAATTCCCTTCGTAAGAGCCGCCAAATTATCCTGCGTAAGGTTTTCAGGCGACGCCTGCCCCAAATCGTTAGCTTTGAGCGGCCACGTCATCAGCTCCGGCGCAAAGCTTGAAATCACCGACAACGCAGGCGCTGGAACCGCCGCCGTCACCAACCCTGCACCGGCCCGCATTGCGGCCATTGAAGCCATGATGGGCGCACCAGCCTTGCCGCCCGCTGACCCGAATGACCCGCCAACCACCAACACATGTCCAAAATTGCCCTTGTTCGCATCGGCCTTGCGCGGCGAATGCAACAGCCTCTGCGAAGACCCGGCCCACTCGATTCCCACCTCCGAAATCATTGCCTCGTCCGGCGATCCAATCGGCGCCACAACCACCGGCTGATCCCATCGCCGCGTCAGCTCACCGAAAACATGCGCGGGCTTGGGAGCGGTAAAGGTGATGACGGCATTCGCGGGAAAGACTGGGGCGTCGCTTCGGCCCTGCGTCGAATCTGCAGGCCACCCTGTCGGCAGATCAATCGCGAGCACCGGAGCGCTGCTTCCCTTGACCCACTCCAGCGCCGCCAGCGCCAGTCCCTTCAGCGGCGGCTTGAAACCCGTTCCAAGCACAGCATCGACGATCAAATCGGCGGTGCGTGCATCTGCATATTGTGAGAGGTCCGCTTCCGTCCCAATCAATTCTCTTCGGCAGTTTCGAGCACTCTGCAGTTCGCGCCAGGCATTTGCCGCATCGCCCTTCAGGCCATCCGGCGAGCCAAGCAACAGCACCGTCACTTCGAGTCCAGCGTCGGCGAGCAGTCGCGCGGTCATCATGCCGTCGCCACCATTGTTGCCGCGCCCACAAAGAACAGTGACCCGCTTGGCGAACGGAAACTGCTCTCTCGCGAAGGCCGCAACTGCCGCAGCCGCGCTGCGCATCAGTTGCATCGACGACACACCGAATCGCTCCGTCGTAAGCCGATCGCAGGCCTGCATCTCTGCGGCAGAGAGAACTCGCATGAATCGATGTTAGTCCAAGATGAAGAGACTTATTGGGAATGCGCCGGGAGCGGTCCCTTGTTTCACCGTCAACCGCGAATGGTTAGCACCAGCAGCCACGCATTCAGGCCCGCGATCACCACGGCCACAGTCCACGATGTCGCCTTGAGCCATGGTGCGTTCACAAACTCACCCATCCGCTTGCGGCTGTTCGTAAAAATGACCAGTGGCACCACTGCAAAACTTAATTGCAGCGAAAGAACCACCTGGCTCAGGATGAGAAGCTTTTCGGTTCCCTGCGCGCCGTTGATGGCCACCACCAGGATTGTGGGAATAATTGCAATAGTGCGGGTGATCATGCGTCGTAGCCACGGCGCAACTTTCATCTGCACAAACCCCTCCATCACTACCTGCCCGGCCAAGGTGCCAGTAATCGATGAGTTCTGGCCAGAGGCCAACAGGGCCACCGCAAACAGCGTGCTCGCAAAACCAGCGCCCACCAAGGGGCTAAGCAGCTTGTAAGCGTCCTCGATGGCCGCCACTTCAAAGTGCCCACTGCGATGAAATACCGCCGCGGCAACAATCAAAATCGCTGCGTTTACAAATAGCGCAATCGTCAACGCGCCGGCTGAGTCAATGTTGGCCATCTTCACGGCTTCGCGCTTGCCTTCCGGCGTGCGCGCGTAGCGACGGCTCTGCACAATCGATGAATGAAGGTAGAGGTTGTGCGGCATCACCGTCGCGCCCAGCATGCCGATGGCGATATAAAGCATGGCGGGATTGGTAAAAATCTTCGAAGACGGAACAAACAGGCTGCTCATTGCCAGTCCGTATTCCGGCCGCGACAAAATCATTTGAATACAAAACATTCCCAGGATGGTTGCAATCAGCACCATCACCACCGCTTCCACAGTGCGGAAACCCCACCGCCCCAGCAGCAGGATCAACAATACGTCCAGGCCGGTGATCAGCACGCCCCACAGCAGCGGGATATGAAACAGCAAGTTGAGCGCAATCGCCGAGCCAATCACTTCGGCAAGGTCGCAGGCGGCAATCGCGATCTCCGCCATGATCCAGAGCGCGAAGCTGCCCCAGCGCCCCGTGCTTTCCCTGCAAAGTTGGGCGAGGTCTCGTTCCGTGGCGATGCCAAGTTTCAGGCTCAGGCTCTGGAGCAGAACCGCCATCAGATTCGATCCCATGATGACAAACAGCAGGGTGTAGCCGAATTGCGATCCACCGGCGATGTCCGTGGCCCAGTTGCCCGGATCCATGTAGCCAACCGAGATCAGAAATCCCGGACCAAGAAATCCCAGCAGCCGCTTCCAGTAAAACGGCGAGCGCGATAGACGTACGCTCGCGTTCACCTCGGGCAGCGAAGGCTGGGAGAGAGTGACGTCCGAAATGGGCTGGAATTCTGTAGCCATGCTTTTTGAGGAGAGCCGGAGCCGATACAAGATTCCGGCGTCAGTATCTAGCCAAGTATGCCACAGATTAATTAATCATGGTTAATATCTGAATATTACTTTTGGATTACAAACTTATAGTACCCTCAGCCAAACCGCTTCGGCAGCGGGTCTTCCTAGAATGGAACTTCCCGTAGGTAGTTCAATCGAAACGGTTTGATCGTAATTCTGACTCAGAACGCGGAGACTCTTGCCGGGCCCAACGCCGTTTCGATGTAGAAAAAGCAGTAACTGGTGGTCTCGCTCGTGGAGGCTTGCCACCACATAACGCTTCCCTGCGGCAGCCTCAGAAAGCGGCACTTCACCACGCTTCTTCCGCTCGGCGGGGTTCTCCGGCAGGACTGCGTTGCCGTGCGGGCACGCTCCCTCGCCGAGCTGGTCCTTCAATTTCGCTTCGAATGCGGGCGAAATGGCGTGCTCCAGCCGCTCCGCCTCCTCGTGGATTTCGTACCACTCCATGCCGAAGATTTCGCTCAACATGCGCTCCACCAGGTGGTGGCGTAACGCTGTGTGATAGGCAGTCTCGCGCCCCTTTTCTGTGAGCCGGACGATCCCGTCCTCGCCCACTTCCACGTAACCATCGCGCTTCAATCGCTTCAACGCCATGGTCACCGCGGGCGCTGAAACCTCCAGCCAATGCGAGAGCGTGGCAGGTATTACTTGCCGCCCTTCGGCCTCGGCTTCGAGGATGGCCTTCAGGTAATTCTCTTTCGAGACGTGAATGGAATCTTTCATGGAGTGTTCCCATCAGTCTAATGCGTCGGCTCAAGACTGGCCCACCACTCTCTCAACCTCAGCCGCGCGTTTAGGAATTCAGCGCAGCGCATCGATCGGGCTCACCCTCGTAGCTCGCCGCGCCGGCAGATAACTCGCCAGCAGCGCGACACCCACCAGCAACAACGGCGCCGCAATGAATGTTGCCGCATCGTGCTGACCAGTTTTGTAGAGCACGCTCGCCATCAGCTTCGTTGCTACGAGCGCAACCCCCAGGCCCGCGATCACGCCCACGAGCGCCAGACGAAATCCCTGACGCAGCACAAGCCGCAGCACGTCGGCCCGGTCTGCACCCAACGCCATGCGCACGCCGAACTCCTGCCGGCGCTGCGCCACTGAAAACGAAAGCACACCATAAATGCCGATAACCGCCAGAATCAGAGCGAGTCCGGCGAACGCTCCCACCAGCGCCAGCAGGAAGCGAGGCTGCGCGCGTGCTGTGTCGATAAGCGCATCCACGGTCTGCATATCGGTCAACGGTTGATCGGGATCAATGGCCGCGATCTGGCCCCGCACCGCCGAAATCACACTCTGAGGCGGCCCTTCTGTGCGCAGTACCAGGTTCATCTCACCCCACGGCAGCTGTGAGAAGGGCAAATAAAGCTGCGCCTGCGTCTCCTGCTCCAATCCCTTGTTCTTCACATCTGCGGCCACGCCAATCACCTGGGCTGGCACTGGGCGCCGGCCTACGGTGACATGCTGGTCGAGCGGGTTTGCATTGGGCCAAAATTGACGCGCAAAAGCTTCATTCGCAATCACCACCGGTGCCGACTTTCCTTGGTCCGCGGAGTTGAACGCGCGGCCCGCGCGCAAAGGAATGCGCATGGTGTCAAACCATCCCGGACTTACTGCCTCAATGTCGACAAACGGCCTCTGTGCGAGCGGCACATTCGGCTGACCTTGCGGCAGCACCGGGGTGATCCGGATCGAACTCAAAGGCTGCGCAGCAGAAATGGCCGCGCTGCGCACACCGGGCACGGCTCCAACGCGCCGCAACACTTCGTCGAACAATGCAGTCTGTTGATCGGGCTTTCCATACTTCAATGTGGAAAGCGACACATTCATTGTCAACAGATGGTCGGATTCGAAGCCGGGGTCCACTGCAAGCAGGCGCGCAAAGCTGCGTACCAACAGCCCGGCGCCGATCAACAGCAACAGCGAGAGAGCCACCTGGCCAACCACCAGCGCATCGCCCGCCTTCACACGTGTTCGCCCGGCGGAAGCGCCACGGCCCTCTTCGCGCAACGTTCCGTTCACATCGACGCGCGCCAGTTGCAGCGCTGGAACCACACCGAACAGAATCCCCGCCAACAGCGAAATGCCCAGCGTGAACAACAGAACGCGGAGGTCGACGGCAACAGGAACGCCTTGCGGCAATTGCCCCGCGCCCCACAACGAAAGCGCGCGTGTCGCACCCCACCCGAGCGCGACGCCAAACATCGCGGCGATTGACGCCAACACCAAACTCTCGGTAAGCAATTGCCCGATGATGGCGCCCCGACTTGCGCCCAGCGCCGCTCGCACGGCAACCTCGCGCCTGCGTGCCATGGCGCGCGCCAGCAGAAGGCTGGCCACGTTGCCGCACGCAATCAGCAGCACCACGCCCACTGCGGCCATCAGCATCATTACCTTGCCGCGCAGATCTCCCACAACAAGATCGCGCAGCGGCCTCGCCAAAGTGCCAATTGCCGGCTCCGCATCCGGCATGGTCGCATTCTCCTCGCGATACTGCTTGTTCAGCACCGCGAGTTCCGTGTTCGTCTGCTGCAGCGACGTTCCCTGCCTGAGGCGCGCCACAATATTCAGATAACCAACACCCTGGCGCAGCCGCTCCGTGGGCATCAGCGAAAACTCAAAGTAGCGCGGCGTCCAGATCTCCGCCCTGCCGACAAATGGAAATTGCACGTCCGCCGGCAATACGCCGATGACAGTCGAAGCCGTCGCATCCAACTTGACCGTCTGCCCCACGATGCCGGGATCGCCGTGGTAGCGCGTGAGCCAAATTGAATTGCTCAGCATGACCACCGGCTTGCCCTCGGGCCTGCCCTCCTCCGCGCTGAAGCTGCGCCCGAGCTCCGGCTGAACGCCCAGCAGCGAGAAGAAATTCGGTGACACCCGCGCCACCGGAACCTGCACCGGCTCACCGTTCCCTGTGAGATTCAGATCGTCACTGGCCCAGACCGCAAGCCCTTCGAAGGACTTGCTTCGGTCGCGCACTGCTTCATAGCGCACCAGGTTGACCCCGCGGTCCTTGGTCTGGTCCCGCACCTCGACGCTCACCAATTTCGCGGGATCACTGTATGGGAAAGGCTTAAGCAGCAGCGCATTGGTGACAGTAAATATGGCAGAGTTGGCACCGATGCCCAGCGCCAGCGTGAAAACGGCGGCCGCAGTGAGCCCCGGAGTCCTGGCCATCATGCGAAGCGCGAAGCGGAGGTTACGCAGCACAGTTTGCATGGGGAGAGCATAGCCGTTCGGTGGCGGCAAGCGGAAGTCTTGGCGCCCAGTTGGCGCTCCGCCCGTCTAAGCTGGAGGGATCCAAAACTGAGGCCCGCACACTGTCGAACAAACTGATATTCGTGACCGTATTGGCCGCCCTCGCAACGACAGCGCGGCTGTCTGCCTTCCAGGAGCCTGCTCCCAATGAGCCGCCTGACTCGGTATTCACCACCCAAACGTCGGTCGTCGTTGTCCCAGCACTTGTCAGAACACGTGCCGGGGCAATGGTCTACACGTTTCAAGCCGATGATTTCAATTTGACCGACAATGGCGTCCCACAAACCCTCACTCTCGAGCACGAAACCGGCGGAGAGCCGCTTGCTCTCGTGGTTGTTGTTGAGGTTGGCGGGGCGGGCGCAAGGCAGTTCCAGAAATTCGATACCATCGCTCCGCCGCTCGCGCCCATGCTCGCATCCATTGTTGGAAATGTCGCGCGGCAAGTCGCCGTCGTCACCTTCGACAGCCATCCGCAGCTGATCCAGACATTCACCGCTGACCTCGACGAAGCCGCCGAAGCTCTGCGCAGCCTGCAGCCCGGCTGCACCCGCCAGGAACACTTCAACAACTGCTCAGGCCCAAATCCCGTCCACAACAAACCGCTCGGCGACAACGGAGCTGCTATTCTCGACAGCCTCGAATACGCGGTCGCCCTGTTGCGCCCTATGCCGTCGGGCTATCGCCGCTCGATTCTTCTCGTCAGCGAGACCCTCGATCGAGGCAGCGAAACAACCATCGCTCAGGCCATCCGCGATCTCACTGATACCAACACGACTATCTACTCCATCGGCTTCTCAACTGCAAAGTCAGAGGCCGCGCATTATGCTGCCCGTCAGTTGCCCACTCAGCCCAGCGGCCGGCCATCCGGGCTCTTGAGTCTTGAAAATCATCATCCGAATCCACCCAATGGCTGCATGGGGAAAGATCCCGATCCTGATCCCGACGCCCACAACAAGTGGGTGCAAGCCTATGATTGCCTTGCGCAGCTTGCTCCGCCGCTCACATTCGCAAAGATGGCGGCGATCGCCACGGTCGACGGACTCAAGACCAACGTCCCAGAAACCGTCGCGCGACTCACTGGCGGCGAATATTTCAAACTGGGTACGGAAAATAACCTTGAGCACGATCTGGCCACCATCGCCAACCACCTGCCCAACCGCTACGTTCTCACCTTCCATCCGCAATCGCCGCGCCCCGGCCCGCACACCATCGCATTGAGCCTGCCCAACTATGAAGGTCTCGCTGTGACGGCCCGCACCACGTATTGGGCCGAAGCGGTTTCGACTTCTTCCCTAGGCAAATGACACGACGATCGCATCACTTCGCCGATCCCGCGCCGGTCATCAGTTCCCATTCCTCTTCAGCCCGACGCTGCATAGCCGCACGGTCTTCGTCGAGAATCCAGTTCTCCTTCACCAATTGGTCCAGGGCCGCCGCATAGCGCGTCAGATACTCATACCGATTCGCGTAGCGCTCCGCAATCGACAGCCGCGGATCCTTTGCCGTATTGCGCTCTTCCGCCGTTTTCGCAAACGGCACGAACGAGGCCTCAAACGACACCCTCTGATCCGGTGCGCCGATCGAAGGATCGCGCAGATTCCATCCCGTGTAAGTGGCCAGCGGCACCGCGATCTCCGGTAGCCTCACCCCGTCACGCTCGTTGCCGTCTGCATCCACCTGCGGCACCATTACTGGAAACGCCGGACCCACTTTGGGCGGCTGCACAGTCAGAATCCTCTTGGTCTGCCAACCAGGTCCGAAGTCCAGCCGCAACGCTTCGCTCGCCTCATGCGGTCGATGCAGCCCTGGAATTGCAGGCAGCGCGTACTTCTCAAGAGGCACCAGCGTACCGTCGTCAATGCGCGGATACCGGCTTGCCGGCGGCAATGTTCCGCTACGCACCCAGGAGTCCATGTTGCTGATCATTGCGCGCCAGAAATACCTGACCGGCAGCGGCGATTCCGGCTCCTGTCCAAGCAAATCGCCCACGCCCTTCGCCGGCGGATAGGGTCCGCTGAAATGCTGCAATCCCGTGAAGTGGTAGATCCGCACATCGGGTGAAATCGTCGCGTCGCTCTTGCCGTCCGCCGAAGTGTGAATCAACGCGGCGGCCCTGCCCCAATATTCGGTCGAAGTATTCGAGAAGAATATCTTCGGCACCACCTTCTCCGCGGCAGCCTTATCGAGCAGCCCGCCCGACCCGCCGGTCACCGAGTCCCTTTCTGGCAGATCCGTGAAGGGAAACACGTCGGTTGGAAAAAGCACCGACGACAAAGGTTGCGCATCGCGTGATGGCTGCGCAAAGCGATAGTTGAAGCTGCCGCGCCCTGCGCCCGCCACGTGCGCCAGTACGCCATCAAGCGCAATGCGCCCATCTTCATCAACGTTGAATCCTTCGTAGAGAAAGTCGCGCAGGAACCGGCCGTTCTGTGAGATACCTTCGCCGTACACTCGCTCCGCCGGCACAATCGCATCCTTCGCGTGCTTGGCGTACGATGCAAAGTCCCGCACTGCCACGAAACCGCCGCCGGCAACCACCGGGTCCGCAACGGAGTAAACATACTCGTAGATCTTGCCCGGCTTGAATCCACCGTCTAGGTGCATAAACCTGTCGCTGGCTTCGAGCTTGCCATCCACGGTGTGCGCGAACTGCCATTGCGAGCGGGGAATCGTGGTGCGTTCACTTGTCCTCGAATCGCGCACGGTCAGCACGTTGTGCGGATCGTCCGGCGCAGCCACTGCATACTCCGACCCACCCATATTTCCAAGAATCAGATGCCCCAGTGGAATCTCATCCATCTGTTTCGCAAGCGTCACGTCACCGCGCAGCAAGCCGGTGATCGTCTTGCCATGATCGTTTGCAACCGGGGCGAAGAACCGCAGCGCGTCGGCACCTGCCGCATCCCACTGCCACCCCAGCGCAACAATCGTGTAGCCATTGCGCAGCAGCCACGCGTCGCCCGCATCCTTGGCAGCGTTCCAATCTCCGCCGTCCACAAGCGCGACAATACGGCTGCGCCCGCGGTTCGGGACCTCCAGGATCATCGACCCGTTGCCCTTGTGCGCATCCACCGGGCGCAGCGCCATAAAGTCCGACGAGAACTCAACCTCGCCATTCTTTAGGTTCACCGCGTTGGCCAAATCGACAATGATCCGGTTGTGGGGATTCGAAACCGGTACCGAGAAATACACCCGCCCCACAATGCGCTCGTAGGCGCCCGCCGCACCAAATTCCTGGCCGTTGAGAACCGGTTCACGCGACGTAATTTCGACTCGCGTAACGCGGGCAAAAACAGGCAACACCGACATCAAGATCAACAACGCGCTAAGAATTCGAAGCAATCGCATGGCGGGAGCATACCATCCCGCTTGTCCCTTCTCCGAATCGGCATAGGGGGGAGAGTTTCCTCTCCACCCCTGCCACACCACCGGACAAGCGGGTCCGCATCCGGCGGTTCGAGAAGTTGAGGTTAGCAGAGACGGGGTATTCCCAGCCTGTCCGCCCAGCTTAGGTCGAGTACTTTATTGAGAGCCTTTCCACTGTTGCGCCACCAGCGACGAGTATTGCTCGCCACCCGTAGCGCAGTTTCTTGGGAAGCTCCTCGTGCAATCAGTTCCCGGTAGGCAGTCGTGCCACGTTTCCATTGTTTGAGCTGGATCGCTCGCATCCGGTGGCGTATCCATTGGTCCAGCTCCCGCCAGACCTTTGGAGTTTGCGCCAGACGGAAGTACGCTTTCCAACCCAGTACATAGGTGCGCAGCTTTTCGACCACTGCCGAAAGACTGATCCCGCCACTTCGGCGGGTAAGTTCCCGAACTCTCTGCTTGAACGTACGCTTTGCTTTATCCGCGACCCGGCGGTGGATCCTGCCGCCGGGCGCGACCCAGAAGCTGTAGCCGAGGAACTTCCGCTGGAACACGCTGGCCACCGTGCTCTTGGTCGGATTGACCGTGAGCCGCAGACGTCCATAGAGCTTCAGCAGCAGGGCCATCACTCGCTTACCCGCTCGTTGACTGCGAACGTAGACGTTCGCATCATCGGCGTAGCGCACGAAGCAGTGACCCCTTCGTTCCAGTTCCTTGTCCACCTCATCCAACAGCACGTTCGCCAGCAGCGGTGAGAGCGGGCCACCTTGCGGCGTCCCCATCTCCCGCTGCTGAACCTCGCCATCCACCTCGATGCCGCTGTTCAGATAGGCCCGGATCAGCCGGATCACTCCGGCGTCTCCGATCCTCCTCTTCAGGCGGTCGATGAGGATGTCATGGTCGACCCGGTCGAAGAACTTCTCCAGGTCCACGTCCACCACGACCCGCCGGCCCGATTGCACATACGCTTGCGCCGATAACACGGCCTCATGTGCACTGCGGCCCGGACGGAAGCCGTAGCTGTGCTGACTAAAGGTGGGATCAAGCTTCGGCTGCAACACCTGCAGCAACGCTTGCTGGATCAACCGATCCGTCACCGTCGGGATGCCAAGCTCGCGCTCGCCTCCGTCCGGCTTCGGGATCGTTACCCGTCGTACCGGCTGGGGCCGGTACGTCCCCTGCAACAGTTGTTCACGGATCGAAGGCCACGCCCACATCAGACGCTCCGCAGTCTCGTCGATCGATAGACCGTCGATGCCCGCGGCGCCCTTGTTGGCGCGGACTCGCTTCCATGCCTGCTGCATGTTGCCTCTGGCAAGGACCGCCGTCAGCAGTCCTGCCCCTGTGTCCTCCGCTTCATGGCGCGGACGTTGGGCTTCGTCGCTGACTGGTATGGACAGGGCTTCACCCTGCCCCTTCCCAACCCGCTCCACTTGCGTGGACATCTGACGCGGTGCCCTTCGTATCGTCATGCCGGATTCCACTTCTCCTCGTTCAGCCCTTCATCGACTCGCATCGACTACTACGGCGTCTGCTGACTTCTCGCTCCGGCTCAGCACCGTCGCCCTTTCAGGCATGAGGCGAGATCTCCCCAGATAAGAACTCATTCCTTCACTGCACGACCGCCGGATCTACGTCGCTTCCCTTTGGTCACAAGGGCTTCGCGGTTTTTGGCCCGCTCGCCCTGGTTGGCAACGCCTTCTATCCGGTTCTTGTTCATCGGCCCGCAGTTGCGATCCACGCTTCCTTCCCACAATCGGTCGCCCTCATGCAGTTGCGCTTCTCTTCACTCACTGTGACCAGCTCGTGACGGGACTTACACCCGTAAGAATGTGCCCATGCTGGGCGTACCAAATGGAAAAGGCCCGCTGGTTGGCGGGCCTTTCTTGACTCTTAATACTAGTATGGCAGGTTCGACGAATTAATAATGGATTTCCCAATATTTCTATTTCTTTTATTTTGTGCATGTTGCAACGATTTCCACAGGATGGC
>JANXQR010000357.1 GCA_025353435.1 Acidobacteriota bacterium
CTACCTTGTCGGCCGCGTAGCCGATAAGGGCGGGCACAATCGCGCCGCCAACGACCGCCGTCATGATGAGCCCCGACCCCTTGCTGGTCATCGGTCCCAGACCGGCAATCCCCAGCGCAAAGATGTTCGGGAACATGATGGAGTTGAAGAACCCGCAGATCACGATGCTGTAGATGGCCACGGGTCCGGAGCTGAACATGGAAACCAGCAGGAAGAATGCCGCCGCAAATCCGAAGATCCCCAGAAGAAGTCCGGACTTGACCTTGGTGAGTATCCCCGCGCCGAGAAGTCGGCCAATCAGCGCTCCACCCCAGTAAAGCGAAACCAGAAATGAGGCTGTCTTCAGGCTGTCAATGCCTTGCGTCTTGAAGTAGTTGACGGCGATGGACGCCAGACCCACTTCCACGCCCACGTAAACAAATATCCCCACCGCGCCGAGAACCGTGTGCCGATAGCTCCAAATGCTGCGGCTCAACACTGGATCGCCCGCACTTCCAGGCCGAAATTCCTGCGTCTGCGAGATGTGGGGAAGGCGCATGAACATCACGGCAAGTCCGAGTATCAATAGACCGCCCGCAATCGCGATGTAGGGGCCACGTACTGTGTCAGCGACGGCCGCTTTGCTCGCTAAACTCGCCGGATCAGTCAGGATGTAAGCTCCGGCAATCAGCGGTGCAATGGTTCCGCCCAGCGAATTCAGCGCCTGCGCCAGTGTCAACCGAACCGGTGCGCTATGCTCCGGCCCAAGGATTGCCACATAAGGATTAGCGGCGGTCTGCAGCGCGGTTACGCCAGCACCCACCACGAACACAGCCGTCAGAAACAACGGGAAGCTCACCATCTTCGCGGCGGGCACAAACAGCAGGCACCCAACTACCTGGATGAAGAGCGAAACCACCATCGTCTTTTTGTAGCCAATGGTTTCAATGAGTTTGGACGTAGGCGACGAGAAGACGAAGTAGGCCAGGAAGAATGCCGACTCCGCCAGCATGGCCCACGCGTACGGAAGAGTGAAGATGTTCCGTAGATGCGGCACCAGCGCCATGTTCAGGTTGGTGATAAACCCGAAGATAAAGAACAGCATTGCGACAGTGATGAACGGGCCTAAATAACTTGGCGCGTTCGATGTCGCGGGCGGTGTGGATCGTGTGGCCATGTGAGGTTGTTTCCCCCGATTTCTTCAAAAGGTCCGCCCCGGTAAGGGCGTGATGTTTGTTAGAGCCTAAGCGCAGACTCCCGGTTGCCGGCCCAGTTGCAAAGGGCAGGCTTAAGGTCGCGCTTGTCCCGCTGATTTGCTGCCCACAACACTATACGGCAAACCATACCAATGGGAAGGTGCTCCGCGCTTTTGCGTCCCCAGCTCCGTACGTTGGAAGTGAAATTCGGCTATCCTCAAGGTTCAGCAAGGAGAACGCCTTTGGCCACGAATACCATGACCGGAGCTCGCCTGCAAAAGGTACTTGTCGCCCTTGAGGCCAACTGGCAGGCCGAGATGGAGGGCTACCATACCTATCAGGCGCTGGCCGACCGGGACACTGACGTCATTCGCGCGCACGTGCTGCGCCACCTTGCCGCGGCCGAGCTCGAGCATGCCGATTTGTGGGGCAGCCGCATCAAGGAACTTGGCGGCCCGGAGCCGGTTTACAAGGGCTCTCCGCACGGCGAGGCTGACTCCCTGGCCAACCGCGCCGGCGGCGTCCGCATGGCTCTCCGTCGCCTCGAAATTGAGGAAAGCCGCCACATTGCCAACTACGGCTCGCAGTTGAAGGACCTGGGCGACGACGCGTCCATCGAGATCCTGAACCACGTGATCGAGGATGAGCGCGATCACCACAAAGAGCTCGGTTCGCTGCTGCGCGGTCACTACGCCCCGCCCGCGGGCGCACCAAAATTCAATCCAAAAGAAGTGCTGGACGAGCTTCTCGCCAAGCGCAACGAGGGCCGCAAGCAGCCTGGAAGCTGGATCGGCGACGCAATCTACGGCGTCAACGACGGCCTCGGCGCCATCTTCGGCATCGTTTCAGGCGTTTCCGGCGCCACCGCCGGCGATGCAAAATACGTCCTCCTCGCCGGCCTTTCCGGCATGATCGCCAGCGCGCTTTCCATGGGCTCCGGCGCCTACCTCGCCGCCAAGAGCGAACGCGAGATCTACCACGCCGAGCTGGCCCGCGAGCGCGATGCCATCAAGATGAACCCTGCCGAGGCGCGGGAGCTGCTGGCCCTTTACTACCAAGTCAAGGGGCTGCCCGAAGAAGACGCCTTCCACGTGGTCGACCATATTGCCCGCGACCCTGAGCAGATGCTGAAAGCACTGGCTGGCGAGCGGCTGGGCGCATCGGAAGAAGCACTCTCGAATCCCATGGTTTCGGCCACCTCTGGCGCTCTCTCGACCGCTGTTGGCGCCATGATCCCCGTCATCCCGTTCTTCTTTATGCATGGAGTCCCGGCGGTAATCGCCGCGGCAATTGTGTCACTGATCGCGCACTTCGCGGTCGGCGCCGCCAAGAGCCTCATCACGGTCCGGTCATGGTGGGCCTCGGGGACGGAAATGACGGTAATCGGCGCGGTCGAAGGCGCGGTCACCTACGGCATCGGAATTCTGCTCGGCAAGGGCGGCATGTAAATGGCGGGCTTCATCCCTCTC
>JANXQR010000370.1 GCA_025353435.1 Acidobacteriota bacterium
CGATCAAGGTTAACAAGGTCTTCGGAAAGGTGCGGTTCATCCGGCCCACGTGGGTCAATCAAAATCGCAAAACGATTGAGGCGCTCCTTAGCCAAGATCAGCCGCGGACGCCTCAACTGGCGACCTCGCAACGAACACCCAGTAATTGCGGGGCACACTGCCGATCCCTCTTCACGCAGGTCGAAGGGGCAATGGTGGATTAGACCGGATCATCTCGACCACACTTAGCGGCGACCGAAATTGCCAACAATGACCTTCGATTCGGTGATGATGGAATCCACATAATCGGCCCACCACTTAAGCATCTTTTTTCGGTCCTTAGCGTATTCAGCCCGGTTGTAGACGCCGGCGATGCCGTCCTTCTCATGGCTCAAAGCCTTCTCTACAACGTCTTCGTCCCACCCGTTCTCGCGAAGAAGTGTGGACGCTGTTCTTCGCTGATCGTGGATCGTAAACGGCTCCATTTCAAACGTCAAGCCTTCGAGCGCCTTGTTCAGGGCGTTGGCTGCGAACGGTTGGTTCTGCTTACCGCGCCCAGGCAGAACAAATTTCGATCCACCTGCCAGCGCCTTCAGCTCGCGGAACATGGCGGCGACCTGCCCAGACATGTAGACGATGTGCTCGTGTTCCTCGCCTTTCTTAGCCTTCACATGCTCTTTTGGGATTGTCCATTCACCGGTCTCAAAGTCGACTTCTTCCCAGGTGGCCAGCAGAAGCATCGATTTCCGAACGAGGGTTAGAAGGATGATGTGTAAGGCCAATTTGAATTGGCGGCGTATATTGCTCCGATAAATGGTCTGAAGGAATCCGCGAATCTCCTTTGGTGGCAGGTGGCGCTTCCGCCTCACCGCCTTGCCAATATATTTGGTGGCTACCATTGCAGCCGGATTGATCAAGGCACAGTGCGCCTCGACGGCGTAGTCGTACATCCTCTTGATCGAGTTACGCAAGCAGATCGCTGCCGCTGGGTGACCGCCGTCTCTCTTGCGATACACCACGAGCTGGACATCAACTGCCGTGATGTCCTTCAAGAGGCGATCCCCGAACTCCGGGAAAAAGCCCTTCTCCAAATTCCGACGCTCATTCGAAGGATCTTTCCAGTTTTTGTCGACCTGCTCCTTCAAATAGCGTTCTCCGAATTCCATCACGGTCGGATTCTTGGTGTTCCCCGTGGTCGATTCGGCGCGCTCTTTCTTTTTTTCTTCCGCAGGCGAAACTCCTCTTGAAGCTTCGACGGCAAGCTCGTCACGTTTCGCTCTTGCCGCTTTGAGACTGAACTCGGGATAACGACCGATGATGAACTTCTCTTGTTTGCCTCTGAATTGGTACCGGAAGATCCAGGTCTTCACGCCTCCTGGAGTGACATCGAGGAAAAGGCCTCGACCGTCACGAAGCGTATACCGCTTGGAGGTCGGCCTTACCGCTTGGAGCTCTTTGTCCGTTAGAGGGGCAGATCTCCCGCGCTTTTGCCTAGAACTCTTTTTCTTTGTTATGGTTGAACTCATTTTAGTCTCCAGCGCAAGAATTTATTATACAACCCCTCTGGAGACTAACTGGAGACTAAATCCTACCCGGCTGATATCGAACATAACCGAACAGTTCCGGACATTAAATTTATTAGTTTCATAAATTTACGCATACCAACCAAATCTCGTCGAATCCACGCGGATGCCCAATTATTTTCCGATGCAGAAAGTGGAGAAGATCAGGTTGAGGATGTCGTCGGAGGTGGTTTGGCCGGTGAGCGAGTCAAGCGCCCAGAGTCCTCGGTAGAGATCGAGAAGGATCATTTCGTGTGGAATTCCGGTGGCATTGGCGCACGCTGCATCGTTCATAGCCGAGATTGCTGTTGTGACCGCCTGGTGATGGCGAAGGCTGGTCAGCATGCCGGGTTCGCTGGCGGCACCGCCCGAAGCAAGCGCGAGGATTTGTTCGCGCAAGGCGGGAATTCCCTCGCCGGTCAACGCGGACGTTGCGATGGCAGGGATTTTTTCGAATTCGCTTGCGGTTGCCGCCATCGACGATGCCAGGTCACTTTTGTTCACGGCTACGAGTGCCGGACGGCCCTGCACCTCGGCAAGCAGACCGCGCTCCTCATCATTGAGTGACTGAGTTGCGTCGAGCACGATCAGTACCAGTCCCGCGTCGGCGAGGGCCTCGCGGCTGCGGATGATACCCATCTGCTCAGCCTCCTCGTGGGACTCGCGCAGGCCGGCCGTGTCCACCAGTTCAAGGGGAATGCCATCGAGCGAGATGCGCTCGCTTACTGTATCGCGCGTGGTGCCAGGCGTGGCTGTGACGATGGCGCGCTCGCGTTCCACCAGGCGATTGAAGAGCGAGCTTTTACCGGCGTTGGGTCGACCCACGATGGCCAAGGTGAGCCCGTCGTGGACGATGCGGCCCCGTGAAAACGACGCTTCCAGCTTCACGAGGGCTGGCATGAGTTCCTCGATCCGCCGAGCGATTTCAGATTGCGGCGTCACGTCCACATCGTCTTCGCCAAAATCGATGCCGGCCTCGAGCAAGGCGATGAGTTCAACAAGTGAAAGCTTGAGCGGAGCCACACGCCGACTTAGCGCCCCGCCCATTTGGCTGGCGGCCTGGCGAGCCTGCGTGAGGGTTTGCGCCTCGATAAGGTCGCGGACCGCTTCGGCCTGCGTAAGGTCGAGCCGTCCCGAGAGAAATGCGCGCTGAGTGAACTCTCCTGGCTCGGCGAGGCGAGCTCCCAACTCCAAGGACCGCCTTAGCAGCAATTCGAGCACCACGGGCGAACCATGCGCGGCAATCTCGACAAGATCATCTGTGGTGTAGGAATTGGGTGCGGCAAAAAATGTGACAACCGCTTCGTCGATACGGGCTGTGCTGTCAACCGAAGGGTCCTCGGCAGACACATCGAGCACGTCAGCCAGTCGCGCTCGGCCATGTTCCAGCGGCTGGCGCAGACTCACAAGTTGCGCGGCTATGGATGTGGCAAGCGGGCCGCTTAGACGCACGATACCGATACCACCGCGTCCAGGCGGCGTGGAGATGGCCACCATTGTCTCGGTAGTTGTCAAAGCTTCTGTCATTGGCAGTTCGTTGGCCATGGAATGAATCCATTGTAGGGAATCGGGGGCGAGTGGTTAAAGCGCGCTTCAACAATTGCCGCAACTATTTCGACCCGCATTTTGTCCCGAGGCAAGCCAACAGCACAGCCAGTTCTTATCCGTTCCCACTACAATGGTCGCTGCACAAAAACCTTTTAATTGAGGGGTTCGTGGGGACAATTCCAAGCGAACTCGCTTCGAGGCTCGAACTTTCATGCAAACCTTTTTTGTTCAATGTGCGTCTCATTTCGAACTGGTCCGCTCGAGTGAAATCGTAGACCGTTCTCCGATCGCCTTTCGTCGAGTCGCCGTTCTTCTACTGGCATTTGTGCTGTGCGGCTTGATTGATCTCAGTGCACAGCAGGCGCCGGCCAATACGAAGTGGGAGGGCGTCCTGCAGAATGCCGCAGGTGCGCCAATCGCAGGAGCCAAGCTTCGTCTTATGCACGATGCCGTATCGACTGAGGCTACTTCTGGCAAGGATGGCCGGTTCAGCATTCCGGCGATTCCTTCCGGCCTTTACAAGCTGACGATTCTAGCCAATGGGCGCACCCTT
This sequence comes from Acidobacteriota bacterium, assembly GCA_025353435.1. Taxonomy (GTDB): domain Bacteria; phylum Acidobacteriota; class Terriglobia; order Terriglobales; family Acidobacteriaceae; genus Telmatobacter. Next base: position 3,643 of record JANXQR010000370.1, read on the forward strand.
GAAGCAGCGCAGCCGGTGGATGTTGAGCCGGGCGCGCCGGGCAGCGTGATCGCGATCTCCGACCGCGGCGAGTTGACAATGACCACGTCCAAGGGTCAGGCCGGCACCGGCGGCGAGGCGCTTTCCAGCCAGGCGGTAAGTGAACTGCCACTGAACAAGCGCGACTTCAGCCAGCTTCTGCTGCTGGCCGCCGGCACCATGACCGACGCCAATGGCGCCACGAACTTCACCGCGCAATTCGCCATCAACGGACAACGCGGCGTCGAAGCAACGTTCGCCATGGATGGCGCCGATATCAGCGATCCGGAGATGGGCGGGTCGACATTTTCGAACTTTAATGTGGACGCAGTGGAGGGGATTCAATCCAGCTCCGGCTGGATGGCGGCGGAGGTTGGACGTGGCGCTGCGGGATTCACGAATATCCTCACGCGCTCCGGATCCAGCGGATTTCATGGATCCTTCTTCGAGTTCGTGCGCAATTCGGCCTTCGACGCGCGCAACTACTTTGACCATTCCACGCCGGCATATCCCGGCCGCATTCCGCCGTTTCGCCGCAACGAATTCGGCTTCACGAATGGCGGCCCGATTTTCATTCCTCACATTTACAACGGCAACAAGCGCACGTTCTACTTCACGCAATATCAGGGCTTTCGGCAAGTGCTTGGAACTACTCAAGTGATGCCCGTACCGACCGCTGCCGAGCGCGCCGGAATCGACGTGGTGACCTATCCCGATAAGACGACAGATACACTGAACGTCCCAATCGATCCCGGCATTGCCGCCATACTAGCGCGCTATCCGCTGCCCAACGATCCCTCCGGAGCGTTCGCGGCCCACACATACGCGACCGCATCGAAGGTTGTAACAGATGCGAATCAATTCTCATTGCGCATCGATCACAAGATATCCGATAAGGATCAATTTTTCGCCCGTTTCAACATGGACAATTTGACCGGGCCGACCACCAATCCCGACCAGTCCGCAATCGACCCTGCGTTTGCGGTCAAGTACATCGACCGGCAGCGGAACGTGGTGGGCAATTGGACCCGGACCGCTTCTCCACGGCTCGCTTTCGAATCCACAATCAGCATCATCCGATCGACGCCAGGCTTCCCTACTTTTGACCACACCGACCCCGCCGTGAAGTTTAATGATGGCCTGTACGAGGCGTTCAATTCCCCGGCCGGCTCGGTGATGCAGGCCTATGGCAACCTGTTTCAGGGCCGTGAAAACGTTAGCTACACCATTGCGAATCACGCCTTCAAATTGGGTGCCGAGGTTCGCATGAACCGCGACACCACGTACTTTGGCATGAGCCCGAATGGCGAATATGACTTCGGGGGCGGTACTGCCTACTCCACCGAAACGATTCCATCCGTGAGCGGAACGCACGACATCCACCCCGGCGATCCACTCCCCGACACCCTTTCGGGCTTTCTGTCGGGCAGCCCATTTATCTACAACGTGGGAATTGCGCCGCCTCATATTTCGAGCGGCGAACACATTGGGCCGGCGGCCATCAATCGGAATAACGTGAACGCTTTCTTTCAGGACACTTGGAAAGTTACGCCGCGATTCACATTGGATTACGGCTTGCGCTGGGACCTCTACACGCCCATTACGGAGCGTGCGCACCGCACTTCATCCTTCCGGACGATCAATGGAGCCCAGCAGTTTGTAGTCAATCCACAACCTGGATACAAGACAAATTGGCACGCCTTTGAGCCGCGCGTGCAAGGGTCATGGCAGATAACAAGTAACTTTCAGGCGCACGCAGGGGCAGGAATGATGGTGATTCCGCCCAACATCTGGCAGGACAACTTCCTTACTGGATCGACGCCGTTCGTTGTCTACCCAAGGCTGCTGTCTGCCTCGGCGAATCCTATCCATTATGGATTTCAAATTACGCCCGATGAACTTCCGAATGCCTACACGCCGTCCGGAGCTGAGATCCCGCTAACAGGCAATGTCAAATCGATTGCGCCCAACACCATCATGGATGTGGACCGTTATGAGAAGGACCTGGCGGCATTGACAAAGCCCAGCCAGGTGGTAAGCGCACTGAACCTGAGCGGCATTGATGCCAGCTTCGGCAATGCGACCATGTTCACTTGGACAGCCGGCATCGAACAAAAGCTTGGCAATCTTACCGGCGACGTCGCGTATGTTGGCACCGCCAGCGAGAAGCTTCCTCGCTACAGCTTCCCCAATGCGTACCCCGGCGCCTCACCCGAGTTTGCGCCGCACACTGAATTCAACAGTGCCGGCGATGTGATTGGCGGCTTCGGAGTGGAGAACGTCATTGTTTCCGATTCCCACTCCAGCTATCACGCTTTGCAAACCTCGCTATCAGGAACTACCGGGCATGGCGGCCCCGGTATTCAGGCGAGCTACACGTGGAGCAAGTCTCTTGACGATACAAGCCTGGTTCTTGGCGGTACGGGATCTACAGGAGCAGCATCTTCAGGCTTCTCGCAGAATCCATACAACACACGCCCCGAGAAGGGTCCGTCCAACTTCGACGTGACGCATGGCTTTGGCTTGAGCATTGCGCAGGATCTGCAATTCGACCATGTGCCCATGCTGAATGCGGTAAGCAAGAGTGTGACTGGCGGATGGGAACTGCTCAGCATCTCGGGCATCAGTTCCGGTTCACCGTTTACCGTTTTTTCAGGAATTCAGCAGACCGGCTACGGTTCCAATGGCGTCGATCGCCCCGACCAGGTCGCCAAACCGCATCTTTCGTCCGGCCGCAAGGACCGCGTGGACTATTTCGGACACGGCGGCAATAACGGCGTCGACTTTTTCTCGATTCCTGTCTACTTACCCGGTGGGACAGGCCCACACCAAGGCCGCTTCGGCACGCTTGGGCGCAATACGTTCCGCGGCCCGGCGTTTTACAACTTTGATTTTGCCCTGATCAAGGACACTCCCTTTGGCCGTCGAAAGAGCGGTGCAGAGTTCATGGACCTCCAGTTCCGTTCCGAATTCTTCAACCTGTTCAACATCGTTACCATGGGCCTGCCGTCGAATATCCTTCAGGTGAATCAGACAACGGGTGCGATATTGCGTGACACGGGATTCGGCGAGATCAGCAAGACCGC